>NZ_JBNHGE010000023.1:0-49074 GCF_059090935.1 Arthrobacter sp. Y3223166
CGCGCAAGACCGCCGCCGACAAGGCCGCCGAAGCCGCCGCACAGGAAAGCGTTCCGCAGGACGGCGCCGAGGCTCAGCCCGCCGCCGAACCCGCCGAAGCCGAAGGCGTCCTGGCCGCCGGAGAAGCGGCCGAGCCCGCCGAACAGCCGGCCGGCCGACGTCGCACCGCCGCCACCCGCACCCGCCGCAGCAGCAAGGCGCAGGCCACCGCAGCGGCAGCCGCCGAACTCACCGTCGCCGAGGGTGAAGCGCCGGCTACGGCCCCCGCCACCACCGCACCCGCCGCCACGCAGGCCACCTCGGTGGCGGCCGACGGAGACGCCGCCCAAGCCGTCGCCGGACACACCGCCGGGACGGAAACCGAAGCCGGAAGCACGGCAGGGGAGCAGCCCGCAAAGGCGCCCGCCCGCCGTCGTCGTTCCACCGCGGCCGCCGCCCCTGCTGTTGAGGAAGCCCCCGCCGCCACGGAGACGGCCACCGCCGCCGCCACGCGGGAGCAGGCCGCCGCCGAAGCTGAGCAGTCGGCCGCCGGGGGAGACCCTGCCGAAGAAGCCTCCGCCGAGGCGGGACTCGGCGCCGATCCCTTCACCATCCCGTCCTCGCCGGTGTCCCTGCTCTTCCACGCCCCGGACCTGTCCGCCGTCGCTGCCAAGCCCGAACCGGCCGCCGCCGCCGGCGAGTCGGACGAGGACGACGAGGACGGCGGGCGTCGCCGCAGCCGGCGCAACCGCCGCGGCCGCACCCGCAACCGCTCCGAGGCCGAAACCGGCAGCGACGAGGCCGGCAGCACCGAAGACAGCGACGAGGCCGCCGAAGCCGCCGACGAGGGTGCCGCAGGGGAGAAGGACGGCGTGACCTCGCGCCGCCGCCGCCGTCGCCGCCGCGGGGATGCCGATCTTGAACTCACCGGCGGGGCCGACGACGACCCGCCCAACACGGTCACCCGGGTCCGGGCACCGCGGCCGATCACCGAGACCGCCCCCAGCAACAAGGTGGCGTCGGTCAAGGGGTCCACCCGGCTGGAGGCCAAGAAGCAGCGCCGCCGCGAATCGCGCGAGACGGGCCGCCGCCGCCAGGTCATCACCGAGGCCGAGTTCCTGGCCCGCCGCGAATCCGTCGACCGCCAGATGGTGGTCCGCCAGCGCGACGACAGGATCCAGATCGGCGTGCTCGAAGACGGCGTGCTGGCCGAGCACTTCGTGTCCAAGACCCAGCAGGACTCGTTGATCGGCAACGTCTACGTGGGCAAGGTACAGAACGTGCTGCCCAGCATGGAGGCGGCCTTCATCGACATCGGCCGCGGCCGCAACGCCGTGCTCTACGCCGGCGAGGTCAACTGGGACGCCGCACACCTCGACGGGCAGCCGCGCCGGATCGAACTCGCGCTCAAGTCCGGCGACTCGGTCCTGGTGCAGGTCACCAAGGACCCGGTGGGCCACAAGGGCGCCCGCCTGACCAGCCAGATTTCGCTGCCTGGCCGCTTCCTGGTCTACGTGCCCGGCGGCTCCATGACCGGCATTTCCCGGAAACTGCCCGACGTGGAACGCAACCGGCTGAAGAAGATCCTGAAGGAACATGTTCCCGACGGCGCCGGCGTGATCGTCCGCACCGCGGCCGAGGGCGCCAGCGAAGAAGAGCTGATGAACGACATCAACCGGCTGCGGGCGCAGTGGGAGGGCATCGAATCGCGTGCCGGGTCCACCAAGACGCTGGCACCGGAGCTGCTCTACGCCGAGCCGGACCTGACCATCAAGGTGGTCCGCGACGTGTTCAACGAGGACTTCTCCAAGCTGGTCGTCTCCGGCGAAGAAGCCTGGGACACGATCGAGGCCTACGTGACCTATGTGGCCCCCGACCTGGTGGACCGGTTGGAGAAGTGGACGTCGGAGACGGACATTTTCGCCGCCCAGCGGATCGACGAGCAGATCCACAAGGCGCTGGACCGGAAGGTCTTCCTGCCCTCCGGTGGTTCCCTCGTGATCGACCGCACCGAGGCCATGACCGTGGTGGACGTCAACACCGGCAAGTTCACTGGCTCCGGCGGCAACCTGGAAGAAACCGTCACCAAGAACAACCTGGAAGCGGCCGAAGAGGTGGTCCGCCAGCTGCGGCTGCGCGACATCGGCGGCATCATCGTCATCGACTTCATCGACATGGTGCTGGAGTCCAACCGCGACCTGGTGCTGCGCCGGCTGGTGGAATGCCTGGGCCGCGACCGGACCAAGCACCAGGTGGCCGAGGTGACCTCGCTGGGCCTGGTCCAGATGACCCGCAAGCGCATGGGCACCGGGCTGCTGGAAGTCTTCGGCGAGCAGTGCGAGCATTGCGCCGGCCGCGGCGTGATCACTCACGACGAGCCGGTGGAACACCGCCGCCCCGCCGCGGCCACCGAGCACCACCAGGTTCGCATCGAGAAGCGCTCCGAACGGCAGTCGCGCAGCGAGAAGCGCCGCAACCGCGGCCAGGGCGGGCAGGAGACTGCCGCCGAGGCCCCGGCCGCCGTGGGCCAGGACGACGACGCCGAGCGCCGGGCCAAGGCCGAGGCCGCCCGGGCGGCACTGGCCACGATCGTCGCCGCCGCGCACGCCGCCCACGAGGCGGAAGAGCACCCGGAGACGGCCAAGGCCAAGCAGCAGGGCGGCGAAGAACCGGCCGGCGCCGGCAAGCCCGAAGCGGCGGCGGCCAGTGCGCCCGCCGGAGCGTCGGGCCAGCCGTCCGGACGCAAGCGCAGGTCGCGCCGTGCCGACGATCCCGGCGTGGCACCCGCCGTGCCCGCAGCCTCAGCCGGCGACGGACCCGAAGCCGCCGTGCTGGAGATCAACGGAGAGACGGTGGCCATCCCGCGCGCCGTGCACAGCCCGGCGGCTGCCCCGGAAGAGCCGTCGCTGACCTTGGAGAGCCTCACCGAGGCCTTCAACAAGGTAGCGCCGGTGGAGAAACCGGAGCCCAAGGTTGCTCCGGTGGAGAAACCGGAGCCGGCCGCGGCGGAGACATCCGGCGCTGCTGCCGAACCACAGGCCGCGCACGGTGACGCCCGGTCCGCGGCGACCGCCGAACCGCAGGCGCCTGCGCCGGCCGCCGTCCGCAAGCCGCGTCGCCGTCGTGCCGCCAGCAGCCCCCAGGGTGCCGCCGACGCTCCCGTCCAGACGGTGGACGCCGCCATCCCGGCGGAGAACGACGGCGGCCACCGCCACGCCGCCACGGCCCCGGCCGCGTCCGCACTGGCCGAAGCGGCAGCGGACAAGAACGAAGCGGCCGCTCCTGTGGTGCTGGGTGTAGGAGTACCGGCCTCGGAACTGTAGGCAGGGTCGTATGCCCGGGCAGGCCGCGGACCGCATCGGTTCCGCGGCCTGCCTGCGTCTGGCGCGGCTGTGACTGGTTCCGGTTGGGTTCCGGTTGGGCTGCCCGGTGCCCGCCACGGCTGGCCGCCACCGCTGGCCGCCCGGCAGGTGCGGACACCGTCTCCAGCCCACTTCCCGCAGCGGAATCAACGCACGCCGTGTCGCGGCGGCGAAATGCACGTGCCTGGCCGGCTCGGCCGGTAGTATTGTCAGGTGCGCCCGAGCGGATTGCTGTCCGCCCGTGCCAGGAGAAGATGACGCCAGAGCCCGTCCCGGCACCCCCGGAGCCCGCTGGTTTGCGGCTGATAGCCGTAATAGCGTAATCTAGATCTTCGGTGCGTACGCCTTCGAAGGGTTTCCACCCGCAGGCGCGGATGCACAGTGCTTTCCAGGCCGTTATGTCGTGCCTGCGTATTCGAGCAAAAACTGTAATAAACGTCTAGAGAAGTGAGTTCCCAAGTGGTGTACGCGATTGTCCGCGCCGGCGGCCGCCAAGAAAAGGTTTCCGTTGGAGACCTCGTGACCCTTGACCGCGTCCCCGGCGAGGCCGGTAGCACCATCGAGCTGCCTGCTCTGCTCCTGGTCGACGGCGACAAGGTCACCTCTGCTGCCGATGCTTTGGCCAACGTCAAGGTCACCGCCGAGATTGTCGAAAATCTCCGCGGCCCGAAGATCGTTATCCAGAAGTACAAGAACAAGACCGGCTACAAGAAGCGCCAGGGCTACCGTTCTGCACTGACCAAGGTCAAGGTCACCGACATCGCGTAAGCGGTCGGCTGACTTTTAGTAAACGTTCCTTCAGAAACAAAGGTAGGCAAATCAGATGGCACATAAGAAGGGTGCGAGCTCCACTCGCAATGGTCGCGATTCCAACGCACAGCGCCTTGGCGTGAAGCGCTTCGGTGGCCAGGTAGTTTCCGCCGGCGAGATCATCGTCCGCCAGCGCGGCACGCACTTCCACCCCGGCGCCAACGTCGGCCGTGGCGGCGACGACACGCTGTTCGCCCTTGAGGCCGGTGCTGTTGAGTTCGGTACCCGCCGCGGACGCCGCGTCGTGAACATCGTCGCTGCCGCTGCGGAGTAATTCAAGCAGCTAACAGCTTTCCAGTGAGGCGGGCCGTCGGTCCGCCTCACTGGTGTTTTAACCAGACTAGAATCACTGGTGGGCCGTTTCGGTTCGCGCCCACCGGCACAGAGGAGATCGATCACGTGGCAACATTCGTTGACCGGGTAGTCCTGCATGTATCCGGCGGATCCGGTGGCCACGGTTGCGTCTCCGTCAAGCGCGAAAAGTTCAAGCCGCTGGGCGGGCCCGACGGCGGCAACGGCGGCAACGGCGGCGACGTGATCCTTCGCGTGGACCCCCAGACCACCACGCTGCTGGACTACCACCACGCCCCGCACCGGCACGCCACCAACGGCGGCCCGGGGATGGGGGACTGGCGCGGCGGCAAGAACGGCGCCACGCTGGTGCTGCCCGTCCCCGACGGCACCGTGGTCAAGACCAAGAACGGTGACGTTCTCGCCGACCTCGTGGGCGATGGCGCCGAGTTCGTCGCCGCCGCCGGCGGCCAGGGCGGGCTGGGCAACGCCGCGCTGGCATCGGCCAAGCGCAAGGCACCCGGATTCGCCTTGCTGGGCATTCCGGGCGACGAGCGGGACATCGTCCTGGAGCTGAAGTCCATCGCCGATGTGGCGCTGGTCGGCTTCCCGTCCGCGGGCAAATCGAGCCTGATCGCGGCCATGTCCGCCGCCCGCCCCAAGATCGCCGAGTACCCGTTCACCACGCTGGTGCCGAACCTGGGCGTGGTCCAGGCGGGCGATATCCGTTTCACCATTGCCGACGTGCCGGGCCTGATCGAGGGCGCCAGCGAAGGCAAGGGACTGGGCCACAACTTCCTGCGCCACGTGGAGCGCTGCGCCGCACTGGTGCATGTGCTGGACTGCGCGGCGCTGGAAGCCGACCGCAACCCCCTCTCCGACCTCGAGATCATCGAGCGGGAACTGGAACAGTACACCGTGGACATGAGCTACGCCGGCGCCGACGGGGACGTGGTCCCGCTGAACCAGCGGCCCAAGCTGGTGGTGCTGAACAAGGTGGACGTGCCCGACGGCCGCGACATGGCCGAATTCGTGCGCCCCGAACTGGAAAAGCGCGGCTACCAGGTGTTCGAAGTCTCCGCGGCCACCCACGAGGGGCTGCGCCAGCTCGGCTTTGCCATGGCCGGGATCGTCGCCGCCGCCCGCGCCGAAGCGAAGGCCGCCCCGCCGAAGGTGGCCCCCGCCGTCCTGCGCCCGCGCTCGGTGAACGAGCGGGGCTTCATCATCCGGCGCGAGGAAAAGAACCTGGAACCGCTGTTCCGGGTGCTCGGAGAGAAGCCGGAACGCTGGGTCAAGCAAACCGACTTCAACAACGACGAAGCCGTGGGCTACCTCTCCGACCGGTTGGCCAAGCTGGGCGTCGAGGACCAGCTGTTCAAGTCCGGCGCCCGCCCGGGCGACACGGTGGTGATCGGCGAAGACGACGCCGTGGTCTTCGACTGGGAGCCCACCATGGCCGCCGGCGCCGAA
Source organism: Arthrobacter sp. Y3223166 (assembly GCF_059090935.1). Lineage (NCBI taxonomy): Bacteria > Bacillati > Actinomycetota > Actinomycetes > Micrococcales > Micrococcaceae > Arthrobacter > Arthrobacter sp. Y3223166. Next base: position 5,913 of record NZ_JBNHGE010000023.1, read on the forward strand.
CTGCTGTCCTCCCCCCGCGGCACGGACCTGCGCCTGATGGAGTACATCCGGCCCACCCGCGAAGAGAAGCGCGAGCAGTACCAGGAGCGGAAGGAAGCCAGGGCCGCCACCCGCGCCGAGCTCGAGGCCGAACGCAAGTCCGGCATCTGGACCGCAGAGGAAGACAGTGACGACGACGATGCGCGCTGAGCCGGCCACGGCGGCCGACCGGACCCTGCTGGCCACGGCCGGACGCCTGGTGGTCAAGGTCGGCTCGTCGTCGTTGACCTCGGTGGCGGGAGGCATCTCCGAAGAGGCCCTGCTGTCCCTGGTGCAGGTGCTGGCCGCCCGCCGGAACGCCGGCAGCGAAGTCATCCTGGTGTCCTCGGGCGCCATCTCCGCCGGACTGGCCCCGCTGGGTCTGGCCCGCCGGCCGCGGGACCTGGCGACCCAGCAGGCCGCGGCCAGCGTGGGACAGGGCCTGCTGATGGCCCGCTACACCCAGGCCTTCGGCGCCCGCGGCATCACCGTCAGCCAGGTGCTCCTGACCGCCGAGGACCTGATGCGGCGCCAGCACTACGCCAACGCCTACCGCGCGCTGCACCGGTTGCTGCACCTCGGCGTCGTCCCCGTGGTAAACGAGAACGACACCGTAGCCACCCACGAAATCCGCTTCGGCGACAACGACCGGCTGGCCGCCCTGGTGGCCCACCTGGTCAAGGCCGACGCGCTGGTGCTGCTCTCGGACGTGGACGCGCTTTACGACGGCCCGCCCAAGGACGGCGCGCGGCGGATCCCGCTGGTGGCCCGGCCCCAGGACCTGGACGGCGTGAACATCGGCCGCACCGGCGCCGCGGGCGTGGGCACCGGCGGCATGGTCACCAAGGTGGAGGCCGCCGGGATCGCCGCCGGCTCGGGCATCCCGGCCTTGGTCACCTCCACGCCGAACGCGGCGCGGGCCCTGGCCGGCGAGGACGTGGGCACGTGGTTCGCGGCCAGCGGCACCCGCCGGCCCCCGCGGCTGCTCTGGCTGGCACATCTGGCCTCCGTGCAGGGCAGGCTAGTGCTGGACGACGGCGCCGTGCAGGCCGTGCGCGAGAAGCACCGGTCGCTGCTGCCGGCCGGCGTCGTCTCGGTCAAGGGCGACTTCGAACCGGGGGATCCGGTGGAGCTGGCCGACGGCGACGGCCGCGTGGTCGCCCGCGGCCTCGTCAACTTCTCCTCCTATGAGCTCCCGCGCATGCTGGGCCGCTCCACCCGGGAGCTGGCCGCGTCGCTCGGCCGGCAGTACGAGCGCGAAGTCATCCACGTGGACGACCTCGTCCTGCTCTGAACCACCGCGCCGGTCCGGGGCGGCAGCGTAACGTGACCTCCGTCGTCGTGCTGTGCCGCACCCACGGGCTAAAATCGAGGGTATGACCCAGACAGCCTCTTCCCAGTCCCCGGCCGACGAGCTCGAAGACGGCCGGAAACCGGACGCCGCGGCCGCCGTCGCGGCGATCGCCGGACGGTCCCGGACCGCGGCGCGCCGCATGGCCCGCGCCAATCGGGCCTGGAAGGACAAGGCGCTGCAGGAGATCGCCGACTCGCTGATCGCCCGGCGCGACCTGGTGCTGCAGGCCAACCGCCAGGACCTGGACGAGGGCAAGTCGAACGGCACCAGCGCCGCACTGCTGGACCGGCTGACCCTGGACACCAAGCGCATCGACGGCCTGGCCGCTGCCCTGCAGAACCTGGCCGCGCTGCCGGACCCGGTGGGGACCGTCATGCGCGGGCAGACGTTGCCGAACGGGCTGCGGCTGCGCCAGGTCCACGTCCCCATGGGCGTGGTCGCCGCCATTTACGAGGCGCGCCCGAACGTCACCGTCGACATTGCCGGCCTGGCCCTCAAGAGCGGCAACGCCGTGATCCTGCGCGGCGGCAGCGCGGCGCGTCACACCAATGTGGCGCTGCTGGGCATCATCCGCGACGCGCTGGACCGGGTGGGCTTGCCCTCCGACGCGGTGCAGAGCGTGGACGACTACGGCCGCGACGGCGCCACCGCGCTGATGCAGGCGCGCGGCCTCGTGGACGTGCTGATTCCGCGCGGCGGCCGCGAGCTGATCCAGTCCGTGGTGAACAACGCGAAGGTGCCGGTGATCGAGACCGGTGAGGGCAACGTCCACATCTACCTGGACGAATCGGCCGGTACGGAGATGGCCGTGGACATCCTGCTCAACGCCAAGACCCAGCGGCCGTCGGTCTGCAACACGGTCGAGACCCTGCTGGTGCACCGCGACGCGGCCGCCTCGGCCGACGTGCTCGCGGCGCTGGCCGGTGCCGGCGTGCGGCTGCATGTGGACCAGCGGGTGGCCGGCATCCTGCCGTCCGGCGTCGAGGCCCAGACCGCGACCGACGAGGACTGGGGCCGCGAGTACATGGACCTGGACCTGGCGGTGGCGATGGTGGACTCCGTTGACGATGCGGTCAAGCACATCCGCACCTGGACGACCGGCCACACCGAGGCCATCATCACCAACGACCTGCGCAACGCCGAGAAGTTCATCGCCGAGATCGACTCCGCGGCAGTGATCGTCAACGCCTCCACCCGGTTCACCGACGGCGGGGAGCTGGGCCTGGGCGCGGAGGTGGGCATCTCCACGCAGAAGATGCACGCCCGCGGGCCGATGGGGCTGCGCGAACTCACCACCACGAAGTGGATCGTCCAGGGCGACGGACAGGTCCGCGACTAGGCATGTGCCGGCCGGCCTGTCCCGGCCGAATCACGGTTCCGCGCCCGGAACGCGTACCATGAGTAGGAAGCCATATCCCGTCCGCCTGCGCGCGGCCGGGCTGAAGAACCGCAAGGGAGAATCATGCTGTCTCAGGTCCTCGACGCCGCACTCGTGGCCAGCGAAGCCGCCCACGTCGAACTACCGGTCCCCGCCTGGGCGATCGGCGCCGGTTTCATGGCCGCCTTCCTGATCATGATGTTCGCCACCATCGCGTTCACCAGCGTCGGACAGCGCCACTCGGCGGTCGAGGAGCACGTTGACCCGCACCGCCAGCATCCGAATAAGCACGATCACGGCCAGGCCGCGCGCCGCTAGCCGTTCGTGTCCGCGCTGCCCGTCAAAGCCCCGCACGCCGGAGACCTGCACCTCACTTACCCGGGGCGCAAGCTCCGGCTGGGCGTCATGGGCGGAACGTTTGACCCGATCCACCACGGGCACCTCGTGGCGGCCAGCGAAGTGGCGTCGGTCTTCGGCCTGGACGAGGTGGTCTTCGTGCCCACCGGCCAGCCCTGGCAGAAGAGCGGACGCGAGGTCAGTCCGGCCGAGCACCGCTACCTGATGACGGTGATCGCGACCGCATCGAATCCGCAGTTCACGGTGAGCCGGGTGGACATTGAACGCCCGGGTCTGACCTATACCATCGACACGCTGCGGGACCTGCGCGCGAGGCGTCCCGACGCGGAACTGTTCTTCATCACCGGCGCGGACGCGCTGGCGCAGATCATGTCCTGGAAGGACATTGACGAGCTGTGGTCGTTGGCGCACTTCGTCGGAGTGACCCGGCCGGGCCACGAGCTGCACGATTTGGGCCGCAAGGATGTGAGCCTTCTGGAGGTTCCGGCGATGGCCATTTCCTCCACGGACTGCCGGGAGCGCGTGGCCGAGAACCAGCCTGTCTGGTACTTGGTGCCGGACGGCGTAGTACAGTACATAGCCAAGTATGGTCTCTACCGGCGCGCGCCGGACGGCGCCGTCGCCCTGAGCCAACTGCAACCAAGCCAATGAAATCAGTCGTTTACTTCTGGGTGATCAGCAAAGCATGAGCAATCAATCCCAGCCGCCGCCCAGCCGCCGGGACATCCGGCGGCAGCGCGACGGCGCCGGTACGGGTCCGGAGAACGCCTCCGGGGACGTCTCCCAGGCACCGGATGCCCAGGCAGCTGCCACGGGCGATGGCGGGGGAGAAGTTGCCCAGGCGCCGTCCGGCGACAGCCGGACGGAGTCCCGCGAACGCCAGGGCGAGCGGTCTTCGCAGACCCGCGCCCGCGAGCGTGAGGCCCGCCGTGCGCTCAAGACCCTGACCGAGGCGCTGCCCAAGATCCCGGCGCCCGAGCAGGAACAGATTCCCACCCGGCGCCAGCTGCGCCAACAGCAATTGGAGCGCGAGAACCGCCTCCCCACATCCGGCGCCCCGACCGGGGACCCCAACGGCCCCGCCGCCCCGGCGGGCAGCCGCGCGCGCACGTCGGGCGCTCCGGCCGGCGCGCGGGGCCGGACATCCGATGCCCCGGACGCCCCGGCAGACGCGCGCGCCCGGACCTCGGACGCCCCGGCGGATGTCCCGTATGAGCCGCAGCGACCGCCGATCGAGGGCGGGCGGCGGGCCCGGCGCAGCGGGGACACCGGCCGGCCTCCGGTCCAGTCTCCGGCCGCCGCGCCGGACAAGCCCCTCTCGGAGGCCGCGCGCGAGGCCGTCGACGCCGGCGAGATGACCGTTGAGCAGGCGCTGGCCGCCCGCGATCTGCTGATGGGCCAGGCCAAGAACATGGTGGCCATGATGGAATCCCGGCAGGAGCAGGACCCGCACGACGTGGACCTGGAACTGCTGGCCCAGCAAAAGGCCCTCGCCGAGCGTGCCGCCGTCCTGAACCGCAGGGCCGCGGACAAGAAGCGGCTCAGCGACGAAAACGAACAGCGCCGGCACACGGCCATGGAGCGGCCGGCGGCTGACATTGCCTCCGCACCGATGGAATTCGTGGCCGTCCCGGGGACCGACCGGCACGTGCTCCGGCCGTCGTCGACATCCTACGTTCCGGTGGTGACGACGCCGGCTCCGGACCAAGCACCGTCTGCTCCGGCGCAGGCCACGCCCGGCCGGCAGCAGGTTCCCGCCCGCCGGAAGCCGGCACCCGAAACGGTCAAGCCGCAACCGCCTGCGGCGACGCAGGCTGTGCCGGCAGGATCAGGGAAACCGGCGGGGCAGGACCGGAAACCGGTTCCGACGCCGGTGGACACGGCCGCGTCGGCACCGCCGCGATCGAAGATCCTGGCCCAGGCCGAAGCGCTGGCCGAAGGGCGCGGTGCCACCATCCATCCGCTCAAGGCCAGCAGCGCCTACGGGCTGGACCCCCTCGACGCCCGGACGGCAGGGCTCGACCGGGTCCGCCGGGTGAGGCTCGCAGTCGGTGGTGCGCTGGTGCTCGGCGCCGCTGCGTTCGCGGCGGGCATCGCCATGATGCTCGGTATTTTTGGCGGCTAACGCCGCCGCTCAATCGCTGGTTCACATTCCAAGGAGACACATGACCGCACCCGAGAGCTCAATCGCCATCGCGCGCACTGCCGCGAAGGCAGCCAGCGACAAAATCGCCGAAGACATCGTCGCGATCGACGTTAGCGAGCGGCTGGCTATCACCGACGTGTTCCTCATCGCCTCGGCACCCACCGAGCGGCAGGTCAACGCCATCGTCGACGGCATCGAAGAGGAGCTGCACAAGCAGGACCTGCGACCGGTCCGCCGCGAAGGCCGGTCCGAGGGGCGCTGGGTGCTGCTCGACTACGCAGGCGTGGTCATCCACGTCCAGCATCAGGAAGACCGCGTCTTCTATGCCCTGGAGCGTCTGTGGAAGGATTGCCCGTTCATCGACTTGCAGCTGGACGCGAAGGCCGCATCGACGGACACGGAGTAGCCGGGGCGGATGGGTACTGCTGGCCGGAACCGATCCTCCGCCGGCCGCCCGGAACCATCCGCTGATTTGGAATCCGTGCGAGTCTCTGCATAGAATATTCAAGTTGCTTCGAAGGAAGCGGCGCGGAATCCGCGAGGATAACGGGGCTGTGGCGCAGCTGGTAGCGCACCTGCATGGCATGCAGGGGGTCAGGGGTTCGAGTCCCCTCAGCTCCACTCCGTGAAGCACCATCGGTGATATTCACGCAGCGGAATATATTGCCGTTTTGGCGAATCATTCCATTCCAGGGGCTGTGGCGCAGCTGGTAGCGCACCTGCATGGCATGCAGGGGGTCAGGGGTTCGAGTCCCCTCAGCTCCACCCAGCAGCGAAGGTCCGGTGCAAACAAACTGTTTGCACCGGACCTTTTCGTATCCGCCAAGCGCCACAACTCCTTCAACCCCCCCCCGGTACTTCAAGGCGAAAGCGCTGTGCCCCTGCCTTTTCGCTGCGGATCTGCGCACAGATTCAGCTGTGGGCGAACGCGCCGTTGCTCAGGTTGGGAAAGAAACAACCTGTGGCGGGGACCGGCGGCGCCTGCCCTGGCGAAGCCCTCAGGTGCGCCTGGTCGTGATGCTCATGTCGCGCAGGATCACCGACAGTTGATCCATGAACAGGCCGAGCTGGGCGTTCTGCCGGTCGTTGATCAGCAGCGCAAAGATATTCCGTGCCAGCCGGATTTCCGGGACGTCCAGCACCACGATGCCGTCGGGCCCGTTGTGCATCGCGAGCTCCGGAACCAGCGCGGCGCCCAGACCCGCGGCGGCCATGGCGAGGCTGGCGTTGAAGTCGTCGCAGTAGGCGACCACCCGCGGGTGGAGGTTGCAGCTCGCGAAGAGGCGCTCGATCACGGTGGCGTCCGCCGTGCCGGGATGGTGCATGATCCAGGGCATCTCCGCCAACTGGGAGGCCGTCACCGAAGCCCCGGGCCGAATCCCCCATGATTCGGGCAGTACCACCCTGAAATTGTCGTCGCCGATCCATTGCCGGCTCACCGTGTTGGGCCAGGCCAGCCCGCCCTGGCCGACCTGGAACACCAGGGCGACGTCGAGTCCGCCGCCGGCCCGCAACCCTTGGATCGTCTGGCCCGGCTCGGCGACGGATACCTTGAGGTTGATCCCCAGGCCCGGCCATCCGGGGGCCTGCAGCAACCGGGGGAGTACGTAGGTGGCCAGGCTGGGAAAGATCCCGAGCCTGACCTCCTGCGTGCTGGTGTCCTGGCTGCGGGCGGTGGCAGCCAGCAGCGCATCGATGTCCGTGAGGACCTTGGCCGCGTGCCGGGACATCACCATCGCCGTTTCGGTCGGCTGCACGCTGCGCGCCGAGCGCTCGAACAGCTTGGCGCCCGTCTCGCGCTCCAGCGCGGACATCTGCTGCGAAACGGCCGAGGCCGTATAGCCCAGGTTGGCCGCGGCCGCGGCAAACGACCCGCGCCGGGTCACTTCGAGCAAGGTGCGCAGGTGCACCGTGTTGACCATCAGCCCTCCTGTGGCTCATTCACCCTTGCGCTAAGCCTACCTTGGGCTTTGCCAGAGCCGCGGGCCGCACTTGGAGGAATGCCGCGGGCCGCCACAGCGTTGTGTTAAGGGTGCCGCATTCACGCGAGGAGGAGTGGTTCGAAGCCCGGACGTGCTGCACTGGCAGTCAGGGGGGTGAAAGCCGCCCGACCACGGAGCATGGAGCCGCCCGAATGGTCCGGCCGTATCGTCCGGCCGATTGTCCGAGGCGGCCGCTAAGGTTCCGAGTACGGGAGCGGCAGCAGAAAAAACGACGGACGCCGGGGACCACAACATCTAGTGGTGCCGGCACTAGAGGCGACACGCCGACGAAACGGCGACACGAGACTTTTCGAAGTTGTGGGCAGCCCATCCACAGGCTGTGGATGGCGCCTTGGAAAGGCCGGAATATCAACTGTTTAACCCCCGAAAATACCCCATGGGCTGTGGACGAAGGTGGGCACGGAATGACATACTTGTAATACATCATCTTGGGGTTCCGAACGGCCGAGTCCACTAGATGTAGTATTGGAACCGCTGGCGGGCAGCGAGCGCGGGTTCTTCTCAGGGACAGCCGCACAGCCAGAAAACAGCAGAACGCCGTACCGAGAATTAGGGGAGAAGGACCATGACTGTAACGGTTTACACCAAGCCAGCATGCGTGCAGTGCAATGCCACGTACCGGGCTCTGGACAAGAAGGGCATCGCCTACCAGAGCGTTGACCTGTCCCAGGATCCGGAAGCGCTGGAGCGTGTCCGTTCCCTTGGTTACATGCAGGCGCCCGTCGTCGTCACCGAGCAGGACCACTGGTCCGGGTTCCGCCCGGACAAGATCGAGGAACTGGCCCAGGCCGCTGCCTCGGTAGCCTGAGCGGATTCGTTCGAAACCAGAACCAAACGCCATGACCGAGCTGCTGATGAGTGAGGCCGCCAGGCGTGAGGCGGGTCCGGCAACCGGCGGGATCGCCGAGACGGACCTGATCTATTTCTCCTCCGCCTCCGGCTACACCGACCGCTTCATGCAGAAGCTGGGGCTGCCGGCGGCACGGATCCCGCTGCGCACCCAGCAGGAGACGCTGCACGCGCTCCGGCCGTTCGTCCTGGTACTGCCGACGTACGGCGGCGAATCCGGCCGGAATTCGATTCCGCCACAGGTCATCAAATTCCTCAACCGCGAGGAGAACCGGCGCCTGCTCCGTGGAGTGATCGGCTCCGGCAACACGAACTTCGGCACAACGTACTGCCTGGCGGCGGAGAAGATCGCCGCAAAGTGCCAGGTGCCGCTTCTCTATCGATTCGAACTCATGGGCACGTCCGAGGACGTCGACCGGGTCAAGCAAGGATTGGAACACTTTTGGAAACGACAGTTGCACCCGCAGCCGTAGCCGATGCCAAGGCAGAATTGCCGGCGGCATTTAAGGGACTGGGCTACCACGAACTCAATGCCATGCTCAACCTTTACGGCCCGGACGGGAAGATCCAGTTCGAGGCCGACCGCGAAGCTGCCCGCCAGTATTTCCTGCAGCACGTTAACAACAACACCGTGTTCTTCCATGACCTGGAAGAAAAACTCGACTACCTGATCAAGAACGACTACTACGAGCGCGAGACGCTCGACCAGTACACGATGAACTTTGTCCGGTCGCTCTACGACCGGGCCTACAAGAAAAAGTTCCGCTTCGAGACGTTCCTGGGCGCGTTCAAGTTCTACACGTCCTACACGCTCAAGACCTTCGACGGCAAGCGTTTCCTGGAGCGCTACGAAGACCGTGTCTGCATGGTGGCCCTCCACCTGGCCAGGGGCGACGAGGAACTGGCGAACCGGCTGGTGGACGAGATCATCGACGGCCGCTTCCAGCCGGCCACGCCCACGTTCCTGAACGCGGGCAAGAAGCAGCGCGGCGAGCTGGTCTCCTGCTTCCTGCTGCGCATCGAAGACAACATGGAGTCGATCGCCCGCGGCATCAACTCCGCCCTGCAGCTGTCCAAGCGCGGCGGCGGCGTCGCACTGTCGCTGACCAACATCCGCGAGCACGGCGCGCCGATCAAGCAGATCGAGAACCAGTCCTCCGGCGTCATCCCGGTCATGAAGCTGCTCGAAGACAGCTTCTCCTACGCCAACCAGCTCGGTGCCCGCCAGGGTGCGGGCGCGGTGTACCTGCATGCCCACCACCCGGACATCTACCGCTTCCTGGACACGAAGCGCGAGAACGCCGACGAAAAGATCCGGATCAAGACGCTCTCGCTGGGCGTTGTCGTCCCGGACATCACGTTCGAGCTGGCGAAGAAGAACGAGGACATGTACCTGTTCTCCCCGTACGACGTCGAACGCGTCTACGGGGTGCCGTTCTCGGACATCTCCGTCTCGGAAAAGTACTACGAGATGGTCGACGACAGCCGGATCAAGAAGACCAAGATCAGCGCCCGCGAGTTCTTCCAGACGCTGGCCGAGATCCAGTTCGAATCGGGCTACCCGTACATCATGTTCGAGGACACGGTGAACCGCGCCAACCCGATCCACGGCAAGATCATCATGTCCAACCTCTGCTCGGAGATCCTGCAGGTTTCCTCGCCGTCGCTGTACAACGAGGACCTCACCTACGCCGAAATCGGCAAGGACATTTCCTGCAACCTCGGCTCGATGAACATCGCCAAGACCATGGACTCGCCCGACTTCGGCACCTCCATCGAGACCGCCATCCGCGCGCTCACCGCGGTGTCGGACATGTCCTACATCAACTCGGTGCCCTCGATCGCCGAAGGCAACCTGCAGTCGCACGCCATCGGCCTGGGCCAGATGAACCTGCACGGCTACCTGGCCCGCGAGCGGGTCCATTACGGTTCCGAGGAAGGCCTGGACTTCACCAACATCTACTTCTACACGGTGCTGTTCCACGCGCTGCGTGCCTCGAACAAGCTCGCGATCGAACACCGCCAGACCTTCGGCGGCTTCGAGAAGTCCAAGTACGCCTCGGGCGAGTTCTTCGACAAGTACACCGAGCAGGAATGGGTACCGCAGACCGACCGGGTCAAGGAGCTCTTCGCCCATGTGGAGATCCCCACCCAGGCCGACTGGCGGGAGCTGAAGGCCTCCGTCATGGAGCACGGGATCTACAACCAGAACCTGCAGGCCGTTCCGCCCACCGGTTCGATCTCCTACATCAACAACTCCACGTCCTCGATCCACCCGGTGGCCTCCAAGATCGAGATCCGCAAGGAAGGCAAGCTGGGCCGCGTGTACTACCCGGCCCCGTATCTGACCAACGACAACCTGGAGTACTACCAGGACGCCTACGAAATCGGCTACGAGAAGATCATCGACACCTACGCCGCGGCCACCCAGCACGTGGACCAGGGCCTGTCGTTGACGCTGTTCTTCAAGGACACCGCCACCACCCGCGACATCAACAAGGCGCAGATCTACGCCTGGCGCAAGGGCATCAAGACCATCTACTACATCCGGCTCCGCCAGCTCGCGCTGGAGGGGACCGAGGTAGAGGGCTGCGTCAGCTGCATGCTGTAGCAGACCCGGACAACTGAAAAGTACGACGGCGGGTGCCCGCCCGCCGTCGTACGGGCGCCGACGGGAAGCCAGACATCCGGCCACCACCCGCTGGCCCAGCCGGCCGCACCGCGGCCGGCATTCGGGCACTATGGAACAAGACAGACTTTGGGAAGAAGGGGACGCGATGTCAGCCGAGAAGGTCAAGCTTCTGCACCACGTGGAAGCGATCAACTGGAACCGGATCGAGGACGAGAAGGACGTTGAGGTCTGGAACCGGCTCTGCAACAACTTCTGGCTGCCCGAAAAGGTCCCGCTGTCCAATGATGTGCAGTCCTGGGGCACGTTGACCGAAGACGAAAAGCTGCTCACCATGCGCGTCTTCACTGGCCTGACCCTGCTGGACACGCTCCAGGGGACCGTCGGCGCGGTCAGCCTGATCCCGGATGCGCTGACTCCGCATGAGGAAGCCGTCTACACGAACATCGCGTTCATGGAATCGGTGCATGCCAAGAGCTATTCGTCGATCTTCTCCACCTTGTGCTCCACCAAGGAGATCGACGAGGCGTTCCGGTGGTCCACCGAGAACGAGAACCTGCAGAAGAAGGCCCGGATCATCGAGGGCTACTACTACGGCGATGACCCGCTCAAGCGCAAGGTCGCCTCCACGCTGCTGGAGTCCTTCCTGTTCTACTCAGGCTTCTACCTGCCGATGTACTGGTCCTCACGGGCCAAGCTGACCAACACCGCGGACCTGATCCGGCTGATCATCCGCGACGAGGCGGTGCACGGTTACTACATCGGCTACAAGTTCCAGAAGGGCGTCGAGGGGGAGTCCGAGGCGCGCAAGCAGGAGCTGAAGGACTACACCTTCGAGCTGCTCTACGAGCTGTACGAGAACGAGGTGCAGTACACCCACGACCTCTACGACGCCGTGGGCCTGTCCGAGGACGTCAAGAAGTTCCTGAACTACAACGCCAACAAGGCGCTGATGAATCTGGGCTACGAGGCCATGTTCCCGTCCACCGTGACCGACGTGAACCCGGCCATCCTCTCCGCCCTGAGCCCCAACGCGGACGAGAACCACGACTTCTTCTCCGGCTCCGGCTCCTCCTACGTGATCGGCAAGGCCGTCAACACCGAAGACGAAGACTGGGACTTCTAGGTCCTCCTCCCTCCCTCTTTCTTCCATTGGGGGATCGCGGCCGTCCCAGCAAGATGGTCGCCTCCGGGTAATATGAACGGCCTATCTGAGCAACGCTCAGGTAGGCCGTTCCTTTAGCTGCCTTCGGGAACGGCCGGAAGTGACTGGGACAGGCGCGCTTGTAACCGGAACAACCATCGATTCCAACTGTGAGGGGCGGAGAATATCTTGGATCTCTTGGGCGGGATGAGCCGCGACGAACTCCGCGTCTTTTCCTGGTGTGCGGCCGCCGTCTTTGCGCTAGTGGCCGGCGCGTGGCGTCCCCGCAGGCTTCATTGGACTGTTCTTGGTTCCGTCCTCCTCTTCGCGGCCCTTAATGCGGGTGCCGGGATCTACGTCCTGAACCATTTCCGTGATTCACGCTGGTCCACAGGGGGAGAACCGCCGCTGAGCGCTCCGTCGTTTTCCGGGACGCCTGTCGTGGGGGAGTTTCTGGGCCCGCTGGACACCGCTCTTGATGGAGTCGTCGGTGGCGTGAACGAGTTCCTGGCCTTCAGGCATGCGCTTCCCGTAGCGCTGGAGTTCCTTGCCGCGTCCGGCTGGGCCCTGATGGTGGCGTTCCCGCTGGGCATCCTCGCGGCCGGCATCAGTTACTCCGTGGCCAGGCGCCGGACGGCGCAGTTCGACCAGTATCGCGTCACCGTTGACCTGCTCAAAGATGAGCTCGAGCAGATCAAGCGGCAGATCTCGGCAGGGGCATCGGTCGACACGGCACGCCCTGCCGGGGACGGGGTCACTGTCGTGCGGCCTGACTAACCCGCTCCGTTGGGCTTAAGTCCGCCCGTGACCCATCATGCAACTCCGGACACGCGGCGTCCCATCTCGGTTTTGGTCAGCCTTCGACTCGTATGTCGGTTTGCAGGTCACGGAGCGAGAGCCGGTCGGTCGCAGTGCGGAAGTCGGTAATCACACTATGCTGCGGATTGAACATTGCTTCCGCCGTGTACTCTGCATCGTCGATGTAAACCATCGAGAGACGAATGCCACCTTCTTGCCGTTCCACGCCCGTGATGCGCTGGTTGTCTTGGTGCCCGCCCCAGATGCGCATGCTGAGGGGATAAAAGAGCTGGATTTCATCAGGAAGCCAGTCCGGTCGTTGGAATCCGATCGTTTCGACTCTGTTGCCGGTCCTGATGACGCGGCCGTCGGAGGGATTGAACGTGATGCTGCCGCCATCGCCTTCGACGCTCCAGCTGTGCTCGCCATCGCTGATGCGGACTTTCGTGCTAACAATGTTTCCTTCGTGGTCGGTCCTGTCCACAACGCCCGACATGGGGTACCGCAGGACCGAATTGCGCACCGCTGACAACAATTCCAGCAATGCTTCGAACTCCTCGCGCCCGCTCACAACCACCTGCTCTCGACCGCAGACGCGGCACGTAAGTATTGAACCGGATAATCCCAACTTAGGCGCTGCGACCCCTTCATGCCAGACGTTGCCCTTGCTAGTTGAAAGCTGGTTCACTCTGGCTCTTTTGGTTCACTTGATCATTTTGATAAAGACGAGGGCAGAGGTGAGTCGCGTTCGATCTGTCAACGATTGGCGCCTTGGCAACCGGTGGAAGAGTTAGGTGCGGGAAAACCTTAACATGAGCATCGACATTGCTTCCGCCCCTAATGTACACCTTTGGGTGTGACGTTCTCGCCTGCCTCCTGATTTCCCATTCGCACGTGGGAGAAAAGGATGCATTTGATCTTGAGCGGTTCTAATTCACCCTCTATTCAAGAGGGTGGTGAAACTGCCCCGGAACCCATTGACACTCGGAAAACCGCAGACGTACGTTGGGCGCACTGTGCGCCTGGCTGGGGGAAGGAACGCAGGGACCGTGGTTCTCTCAACGGACCTGTCGCCATTACGGCATCCAACGGATATCCGTGCAGGACGAGCGAGCAGCCCTCCTGCCACGCCAGGAGTCTCATCATGATCATCAAGAAAACACTGCGCCTGCCCATTTTCATTGCCCTCGCGCTCGTTGCGGGGACCGCGCCGGCCGTTGCAACGCCCCAGGAGGAAGCCCCCACGCCTTGGCCGCCCGAGGACACCGGGGGGCAGTACTTGCCAGTCCCCGACGACTACTACGCTCCTATAGAGTTCGAGGCGTGCGGCACCACCGTCACCATGGAAGCCGGAGACGTCCGGGATGTTCACTACAAGTCCCGGGTGAAGCAGAACGGGTCCACGGTGCTGAAGTTCAAAGGAGATGCCACCGTGGACCTAACCCGTGCCTCGGATGGCGCCTTCATCGACGAACTCGACATTTCCGGATTGGCTTATCAATACATCTCAGCCGATGAGCTGACCGTTGTTGATCTCCTGGGAGGGCGCTCGATTGTGGCAGCAGCGAGCCCTGAAGAAGCCGAATCGATGGCCGAGGAAGGTTTGCCGGAGTTTGCCTACTACACACGGGGGTGGTTAGGTTTCTACAGCCAATTCTCTGAGGACCCCGAGATGATGGAGCCGATCGCTTCGGATATTGTGCTGAACACCACCCGGCATGTGCACGATGTGTGCGAAATGCTCGACGAGGCGGCCTGGGAGTGACGCCACCACCCGCCTCCTAAGGCTACAAAGGAGATGAGACGAGCTCAGGTTGCGCAGGACGCTGCCTTGGCGCCGACGGAGGCAAGGGCACCCAGCCCGACCGCCATTCCCTTGCAGGGACTGCAAGCCAAAACCGGCCTCTTCGAACTGACGGGTTTGGGCTTCTCAGCTCTCTTGTCGACGCCACGCCCAGCCAGAGAATCGGCCGAAAACGCGTTGATCGCGCTGCCGGGTTTGGTCCCGGCCGAGTGCACGGCCGAGATCGCGGCGGTGTAGCCGGCGGGGCCGGAGCCGATGATGATCAGCTGTTCGATGCGGATGTCGGTGCTCACGAAAGTCTCCCCTGATGCTCTAAGTCGGGTTGGTCTAATTGGTGGCCGGGATCAGGGATTCGATCAATCCCTCGATGCGGGTCTTGATCTCGTCGCGGATGGGGCGGACAGCGTCCACACCCTGCCCGGCCGGGTCCTCCAAGACCCAGTCCTCGTAGCGCTTGCAGGGGAAATAGGGGCACTCGTCGCCGCAGCCCATGGTGATCACGACGTCCGACTCCTTCACTGCCTCGGTGGTGAGGACCTTCGGGATCTCGGCGGACATGTCGATGCCGAGTTCAGCCATGGCCTCCACTGCGGCCGGGTTGACCTTGTCAGCGGGCTGGGAGCCGGCGGAGCGGACTTCGATAGCGCCCTCGGACAAGCTGGTCAGGAACGCCGCCGCCATCTGCGAACGCCCTGCGTTGTGGACGCAGACGAAGAGGACGGATGGCTTTTTGGTGGTATTGGTGCTCACGGGTTTCTCCTGTGGTTCGAATGGAATCAATATGGGGCCGGATACTCCGTACATCGACAACCATCAATGCTGCCTCGGTGCAGCGATGGAGCGGGGCGGACACCCAACCAAACCGACCACTCTGTCAATAAATGTGCTGGCGCTCGTCCTGCCCATGAGGTCAGGCGGCGCGCAAGCGTGGCGCGAGATCGCTGATGCGGGTGGAGATGTCGAGGAAGGCGTGTTCGAAAGCGTCCCTGGTGTTCACTCGGAGCGGGTCCGGAACAGACCAGTGAATTCCCTCCAGGTTCGGGAGTTCCTCGTGCGCGTTGTCGCACACAGTGACGATGAAATCGGCACTCGTTGCAACCTCAGCCAGCTGACGCGGCGTCGCGTTCCCGAGGGCGACGCCGTGGCGATGCGCGACGTCGACGGCCCCTTGGGCGACGCGGTCTGCCGGGCGCGTGCCCGCCGACGTCGCAGGGATTTCACTGACGCGCCGCCACAGGGCGGTCGCGAGCTGAGACCGTGCACTGTTGCGCGTGCAGACGAAGAGGACGCGGCGCACGCCGTGTTCACGCCGGGGCGACAGCCACTCCAGCGCCCCGGAGGTGAGTCTGATGTAGCTGCGCCGCTTATCCGCCTCCGAGCGGCGGCGGGTCGCGAGGCCGGCAGCTTCCAAGGTGCGCAGGTGGTGGGACAGCAGGTTGGAGGGGATGCCGAGCTCCGCCTGAAGCTCCGTCGGTGAGTAGTCTCCGAGCGTCAGCAGATCGACAATCCGCAGGCGGGCAGGGTCTGCGAGGGCGGCATGTTTTGCAACTCGCGCCTGAAAGTCCCCGTTTAGCTCAATAGTCATTGATTCAATTTTGACTGAGTTAATTTATTCGGTCAAGCTGGATCTCATGACTTCACAGCAGCCGCCCTTGTGGCGCCGCGCAATCGCCGAGCTGCTCGGGACGGCCCTGCTTGTTTGCATCGTCGTCGGCTCGGGCATTGCCGCGCAGCAACTGTCCCCGAACGATGTGGGACTGCAGCTGCTGCAGAACAGTACCGCCACGGTGCTGGGTCTCACGGTGCTGATCCTCATGTTCGGGCCGGTCAGCGGCGCTCACTTCAATCCCATGGTTTCGCTCGCGGACTGGCTTCTGGGCCGGCGCAGCCGCACCGGCTTGACCCTTGCGGAATTGAGTACGTATCTGGTGGCGCAGATGGTCGGCGGGATCGGCGGCAGCGTACTCGCCAACGCCATGTTTGAGGTGGGTACGACCGTCTCGACCAAGGATCGAGCCACTGAGGGAACGTTGCTGGGCGAGGTGGTTGCGACGGCCGGGCTCATTCTGCTGATCTTCTCCCTGGCTGCCACTCGAAGGGGTATCCTTGCGGCTCCCGCTGTGGGTGCGTACATTGGCGCGGCGTACTGGTTCACGTCCTCGACGTCTTTCGCCAACCCTGCGGTAACGGTCGGCCGAATCTTCAGCGACACGTTTGCCGGCATCGCTCCGAGCTCCGTCCCCGGATTCGTGCTGGCGCAGATCATCGGTGCGGCATTGGGTATCGGCCTCCTTGTGCTCCTCTTCCCTGCGGCGTCGCGCATGGCCGACGACGTTGTTGTCCCGCACCCTTCCCAGAAGGACGGATCCTGACCCTCAGAGCATGAGTTGCGCGCCCGCCGGAATCGGCCTCCGGCGAATCGTGCGTTTTGATCTCACCGAACCCTTGGACCTCGGCCAGCCCACCGTCTCCCACCACCTGAAAATCCTGGTGGATGCCGGCCTGCTAAACCGCGAAAAGCGGGGCACCTGGGCCTACTACTCGCTGGCACCCGGAGCCCTGGACAAAGCCGCGGGCTTCCTGACCGACCTCTGAGCGCCACAGTAGCGTGCCCACGGCTGGGTCAGGGGTCCGTCTGAATCGGCAGGACGATGCCGGCACCGCCGTCGACGGTGACGCGTTGTCCTGTCCGAAGCAGGAGGGTCGCGTCTCCCGTTCCGACGACAGCCGGTATGCCGAATTCCCGGGCGACCAGAGAGGCGTGAGCAGCCAGGGTGCCGCCGTCCGTGACGACCGCTGCCGCACGGGCGAAGAGGGGTGTCCACGCGGGCGCCGTCGACTTAGCGACCAGTACCTCGCCGTCGAGGAAGGTGTCGAAGTCCTCCGGCCCATGCATGACACGGACGATAGCTGTGATCCGGCCAATGCTCGCCGGTTGGCCTACGATGGCCCCTTCCGGCAGGTGAGGAGAACTTCTTGCTGCTTCCACTGCGCGGGCGATCGGATCGCCGATGAACTTGCCGGGATTGCCCAAGGTCAGCGGTGCAACGAGTTTCCGCTGCCGTTGCCAAGCGCCGCGTCGGCTGGCCACGGGCGGCCGCGCACCCGCAGACGGTCGGGTGACCTCATCCAACCTCAGGAAATGCAGGTACGATGCGTCTTCGATGATGCCGCTGGCGGCCGACAGTTCGCCGAGGCGGCGGGCGCAGCGGCGCAGCACCGGCCATCCCAGGCTTAGGTCGCGAGACTGTTCTTCCCGCAGAACCGCGTAGTGTTGGGCCACTTCAACGAGGGCATTGAATCGTGCGAGTACTTTTGGTTGATCCTGGAGTGCCTTGCGTGCTGTTGCTTCGGTCTGGGCACGCTGAACGCGAAGAGCTTTGGTCTTCCCGGTAGCCGGCAGTTGTTCAACGCTCCGGTGCTGGGGCATTGCTTCTCCGGCGGTGGGGTGGTACCAGTCCAGGGAGTAGACCGCGTGGGAAACCTGTGCTGATGCGGTCCCCGCCAGACCGCGAAGGAGCGCCTGATGTCCGGTTTCTCCTGCCGCCGTCCCGTGGAGAGGCGCGGCCAGATGCTTCTGCCAGAACCGGGCGAGTGCGGTTTCCATCTTCCAAGCAGATCCGCCGACGACGGCAAGCGACCAAAGATAGATTCCGGCCCGGTGACACACGGCATCCACGAGTTCGACAATCCCGGCTTGGGATGCTGAATCGACCTCCTGTTCAGCCTTCCGCACGAGCTCGCGGTAATCGGGCAGCAGCTGGTTGCGCCATCGCAGTTCCAGGCCATGGAGAACTGCGTGATGCGCTGCGGCAGGATTGGTGGAGACGCGGATGAGAGTGTTGAACAGGAACCAGGGTGCCCGGCCGTGGCTGTCGAAAATTGCTTGTGCTAGAAGCCTTAGCGACGGCACCGGCGGGGAGTTGTAGTACCACCCGTTGACGGAGGCATATCGGAAAGGCACCCGCACGCGGGCGTCGGCCTGCATGCCGTCAAGGTATCCGGACTCAATCCGGGGCAGGAGCCAGTCCTGGAACAGCGGCGTCATCGGTTCCGGCAGCCATTCACCGAGGCGGAAGTTTCGTGACCACAGGCCTTTGCCTGGCGCCACCCAATCGACAACCTCCGGCATGGCCGTCATCGGGCGGGCCTGCAGAAGGAACAGCACGCCCGCCGGGTCGATGGCCCATTCAATGTCCTGCGGGACTCCGGCACGGGCCGCGACATTGCGGGCCAGCTCCGCTACTTCCCGTGCCTGAACTCGAGTGAGGGTGCCGGCGTTCCGCGTACAGACGGCGTCCTGAGCCCGGACAGTCCATTGTTCCCCGACGGCGTCGCCGGCCACGAGGGATTCCCCGAGTCCTTGGACGGCAGTGATGATGGTTTCGTCTCTCTCCCCGGTGAGGGGATTGGAGGTGAATGCGACGCCGGCGGCCAGCGGCTGGACCATCTGTTGAACGAGCACCGCCATGGAAGCGGCCGCCGGTTGTGGCTGACCTGACGCTCCGCGTGCTGACTCATATGCCGCCACCCGATAGTGCGCAGCGGACGCCAGGCAGCGCCTGATTGCACCCTCGAGATCATCCCGCGCGACGTTAAGGTACGTCTCGTAAAGGCCCGCATACGAGGCGCCGGGCAGGTCCTCGGCAGGCGCGGAGGACCTGACCGCAAAGGGCCCCGGACCAATCAGGTCGGCGGCGTCCTGCAAGGCGTTGGCGATGTCGTTCCGGTCGGAGGCCTCTGAGGTAACCACGAAGCCCGGCGGAACATTGAATCCCTCCGCCGAGAGGGCATCGAGCACGGCCGCTTTGGTGCCCAGCACTGCCGGCCCCGCGCTGACTGCACCAAGCCGCGGAAACGTTTCGTTGATCCCCATCATCGGCCTTCTCCATGAGCCCCTCATCCTGGTTATTCTCGGTCTGCTTCTTCGTCGTCGCGGAGTTCTTCGAAGACCTCGAATGGCGACTCGACATCTCCCCTCCATGCCTCGATGCCTTCGCGGACGGCAAGGGCTGCAACCACGAGAGCCGCGATCGAATCTGCCCAGGTCCACCCGAACAAGGTGTTCAGAAGTAGACCAATCAGCACAGTCCCGGACAAGTAGATGCAGAGCAATAGTTGTTTGGCATCTGCCTGAACGCTCTTCGAGTTCAACTCACGCCCGGTCCGGAACTCGAACCACGCGAGCACGGGCATCACGATGAGACTCAGTGAAGCGATACCGATGCCGAGGGGGCTGTGCTCGACCTTTTCAATGCCCGAGAGAGCCAGTACTGCGTCTATGGTGACGTAGGCCGCTAAGGCGAAAAAGGCAATCCCGATTGCGCGGACAGTCACTTTCTCCCAACGTTCGGGATCTTTGCGTGTGAACTGCCAGGCGACCGCTGCCGCGGAGAGAACCTCGATGATGGAATCGAGGCCGAAGCCGATGAGCGCGGCAGACGAAGCCATGGAGCCGGCCCAGATCGCGACAATGGCTTCGATCAGGTTGTACGTGATGGTGGAAGCGACAATGAGTCGCACACGGCGGTGCAGTACTAAACGCCGCTCGGCAGAGAGCGCAGTTGGTGCTGTCATCGGGACCCCTCGCAGCACCCGGGCAGCGGGCATGCAGGGTCGGCGCAGGGTTTGTTTTCGTCCACCATCAGTGTCACTTCAACGAGGGCCCGTAGAGCGTTCGCCAGGTGGGGGTCGGCGATCTCGTACCGGGTTTGCCGACCTTCAGGTTCGGCAATGACGATGCCGCAATCACGAAGGCACGTCAGGTGATTGGAAACATTCGAACGCGTCAAGTTCAGGCTGCGCGCGAGGACGGCAGGGTAGCTTGGCCCCTTGAGCAGGGTCATGAGGATGGATGCTCGGCTTGAATCGGCCATGGCCCGCCCTAGGCGATTCATGACATCCAGCCTCGAAGTTATAGTCAGCATGGACTGACTATACAGTTGTTGCTGAACTATCGCACAACCAAAAGGGGTGCCTCTGCTCGGATGGGCAATAACTCGAAGAATCTGGTGCGGGAAATAACCTTAATTCGGGCATCGACATCGCTTCCGCCCCTAATGCTCACCTTTGGATGTGACGTTATCGCCTGCCTCCTGATATCCCATTCGCAACTGGGAGAAACGGTGCATTTCTTTTTGCACGGTTTTATACACCCTTAATGAGAGAGGGTAGTGGGACTGCGTCAGAACTCGTTGACAGTCGCAGAACCGCAGGCGTAGGTTGACCGCACTGTGCGCCTGGCTGGGGGAGGAACGCAGGGACCGTGGTTCACTCAACGGACCTGTCGCCACTACGGCATCCAACGCATCTCCCTGCAGGATGAGCGAGAAGCCTCCTGCCCGCCCAGGAGCCCCATCATGATCACCAAGAAGACACTGCGCCTGCCCATTTTCATTGCTCTTGCCCTCGCCGCGGGGACCGCGCCGGCCATTGCAACGCCCCAGGAGGAAACCCCCGCCCCTTGGCCGCCCGAGGACACTGGGGGGCACTACCTGCCCGTCCCCGACGATTACTACGCTCCAATAGAGATTGAGGTGTGCGGCACGACCGTCACCCTGGAAGCTGGAGACGTCCGGGATGTCCACTACAAGGCCTGGGTAAAAGAGAACGGGTCAACGGTGGTGAAGTTCCGGGGCGGGTCCACCGTGGACCTGACGCGCGCCTCGGACGATGCCTTCATCGATGAACTCGACGTCTCCGGTCGTATGGTTCAACATTTCTCGGCCGATCGGCTGACCGTCACGGATTCACTCAGGGGTCCCTCGATTATTTACCCCTTAAGCGACGTTGACGCCGCGGCTCTGGCCGAAGAAGGCTTCCCGGAGTTTTTCTATTATGACCGGGGGTGGCTGAGTATTCAGGCCCACCTGTCCGAGGACCCCGAAGAAGAGCCAACATCGGTGGATATCCTGCTGAACACCACGCGGCACGTGCACGATCTGTGCGAAATGCTCGACGAGGCGGCCGGGAAGTAATACGTTCTCCTCCCCGGGCCGGGGAGGAGGAACCGAGGATGGCGCCTTAGAGGGCGTCAGTCGTGCCAGCTGCGGGGACGCGAGGCGGCGCTCTTAGTCCTGTCGCTTGGCGTAGTCACTGTATCCGTGCCAATCAAGGACCACGCACTGCTCATCGCCTACGACCCAGGCATCGTGACCGGGCGGAACCGACATAAGGTCGCCGACAGCGAACTCGTTTTCCTCGCCGTCGTCCATAACGATCTTGAGTCGTCCGGACAACACATAGCCGGTATGGGCCACCTGACAGCTGTCCGTCTTAGCGATGGGTTTCACGTGCTTGGACCACTGCCAACCGGGTTCGAAAACCGCTCGCCCGACGGGGCCTGACTCGAGATTGATCAGATCCAGCTTCCCCTTACCGTCCTCGAAAGGCCGGGTTTCTTCGGGCTCGTCCAGACTCTTGCGGATCATGGGTGACATGAGGGTCTCCTTTGAACCAACCTGCCCTGCACACACAAGTGTGGCAGCACGCCGGGAACAGGGTCAACGCGTGTCGGCATGGCCAGGGGCCGTCACCAACCGCCGCGCGTCGGCGTATGTCCCTGTCGGGCGTCATCGGGCATCGCCATTTCGGCACGCAGGCCCAAGAGCCGGATGGGACGACCCCCTTCGATTCCGGCTGCGAGGTCCAGGGCCCGCGCGAGGATTTCGTTCCGGTCGAATGTCTCGGGAATCTTCCTAGCGTGGGTCTTGGTGAAGAAGGGTGCGTACCGGACCTTCAGCGTCAGCCCGACAACGGGCCGTCCCTCGGCCACAACGTCCTCAAGGACCCGCGCTGTCAGCTCCCTGACGGCGCCGTCGACCTCGGCGGGCTCAGTCAGGTCCCGCTGGAAGGTGGTCTCCCGGCTGTGCCCCCGGGCAACCCACGGGGTGTCGTCCACGACGCTGGCGCCGTCCCCGCGTCCGAGTTCCGCGTACCAGGGCCCCATCTTAGGGCCGAACTCCGGCACCAGCTCTTGGGGGTCGGACGCGGCGAGCTCGGCAACGGTGTTAATGCCGAGCTTGGCCAGCCGGCCCGACACCTTGGTGCCGACGCCCCACAGGTCCTTGGTGGGCCGGCCGCCCATGACGTCAAGCCAGTTCCCGGCGGTGAGACGAAAGACGCCGGCCGGCTTGCCGAAACCGGTGGCGACCTTGGCGCGGACCAGAGTGTCGCCGATGCCCACGCTGCAATGCAGCTGCGTTCGCTCCAGTACGGCGGCCTGCACCTGCCGGGCGTAGGCTTCCGGATTCTCTGTCTCGACGCCGACAAAGGCTTCATCCCAGCCCAGCACCTGCACGGTGGCGCCTGGCTGCGCTCGCAGCGTATTCATCACCGCTTCTGACGCTGCGAGGTACGCCTCGTGATCGACGGGGAGGATGACGGCGTCGGGCACTTTCCGTGCCGCCGTGCGCAAGGGCATTCCGGAACCGACGCCGAACGCCCGGGCTTCGTAGGATGCGGTCGACACCACAGCCCGTTCCGTGGGGTCGCCCCGGCCGCCGACAATGATCGGTTTGCCCGCAAGCTCCGGCCGTCGGAGCACTTCGACCGCAGCGATGAACTGGTCGAGATCGACGTGCAGCACCCACGGGATTCCGCTCACGCCACCAGTCTGCCCTAAACGCCCTTGGCAAGCATCGGCCTGCCACCGGTATGGCCGTCTCCTTGGCCTTCTCCCTTGTCATCGGTTACGGCGCCCCAGCAATCTTCAGCCCGCCCAAAGTCCTCGACGTCATCGTCGAATTGCGATGACGGAGGGCGGACCCTCAGCGTGCATGAATCCGCGCGAAAACGGCCCTTGGCATCCGCCGCTGACCGGAGGACGATTAAGGGACCGATAAAAAGGAGGTTCGTGATGTGCTACGCCTCGAATAGGGATTCCCGCTGGGGCTTCCGCAAGGAAGCCGTGGACACGCCGGAAACCCGCCGCGAAGACAAGGACACCGGGCGCGAAACCTGGACGAAGACTGATGACTCCGAAGTGATTGCCTTCCTGGACAAGTCAACAGTGGAAGAGCCAGCCAGCGACCGAACCACGTAGCCGAAACCGTACGGGATAGATGAAGCCCCGCAGTAACTCTGCGGGGCTTCATTGCGCCTACTGGCTCGGCGATTCATCCGGGTCGAAATCTTCCAGCGGGGCTCCCAGCCGGTCGTCCGCCATCCCGCCCTCGAGCGGATCGGACAGGGTCTCGTCCACGGGACGCGCGGAGTCCGTATCGATCCCGGCATCCACCAGTTCCGGCGGCACCGCGTCGACGCCCTCATCCGGGATGAGCGGGTCTTCACCTTGGATGTTCAGCTCCGGATCCGGCAGGGTCTGTTCGTCCTCCGGGCGGTTCTGCTCGCTCATTGCAGCCTCCTTCGATCGTGATTCACCTTGCGCTGAGATTGCCACCGTAACCCGGACGAGCCGGGAGGGAAACAGGCAGGGCTGCCGGAAAACCGGCCAGGGCGTGCTTCATCGCCCGATGCCGGTCCGCCGGCGCTGGGGAAACGGGATCAGGTCCAGGTCTCGGGCCGCAACCACCTCGGCCCCTCCTGCCCGCGCCCTGGCCTGTTCCTCGAGCGGGGCCAGGTCGGGATAGCGCGAGGAGAAATGGGTCAGCACCAGCGTGCCCACACCGCCGCCGGCGGCGAGTCCGCCGGCCTGACCGGCGGTGAGGTGGCGGTGCCGGACGGCAAGAGCACCGTCGTCGTCGCGGAAGGTGGACTCGGCCACGAGCAGGTCGGCGCCGTCGGCCAGTTCCTCCGCCCCGGCGCAGACCGCGGTGTCCATTACGAAGGCGAAGCGCTGTCCCGGGCGGGCCACGCTGACATCCTCCAGCCGCACCCCCTTCCAGGTTTCTTCCCGCTGCAGGCGGCCCACGTCGGGGCCGGAAATCCCGGCGGCAGCCAGCCGGTCGGGCAGCAGGGTGCGGCCGTCGGGTTCGACCAGCCGGTAGCCGTAGGCCTCGATCCGGTGGTCCAGGGGTCGCACCTCGAGGCCGTCCGCGATGGCCCCGGCGCCGCCGTGCGGGTGCAGGCGCAGGTCAAGTCCCGGGGAGGCGAGTGAGACCAGGGCCCGGACCACATCAGCACCGGAGGCCGGATAGTGCAGATGAACCGGATGCTCAACGCCGTCCAGGACCATGCGCGAGAGCACGCCGGGCAATCCGTAGCAGTGGTCGCCGTGCACATGCGTCAGACAGATGCGCGTGATCCGGCTGGCCGAAACCCCGGCGAGGATCATTTGCCGCTGCGTTCCCTCACCCGGGTCGAACAGCACTCCCTCGCCGTCCCAGCGCAGCAGGTAGCCGTTGTGGTTGCGGCTCCGGGTAGGAACCTGCGAGGCGGTGCCCAGGACGACAAATTCGCGCATGCGGCCGAGTCTGCCATCGCGGATGCGCCGGCGGCCACCGCTGAAGCGCGCCGGCGCGGCCGGACGGGGAACCTGCGATCGGCGCATGAACGACGGCGACGCATTGCTGGCTCGCAACGGGGCTGGGAAAATGTCAGGAAAAGCCCGGTGGCCGAGCATCGGGCCAAGTCGTACCGGAGGCGGTGTCTGACGAGTGAACAGCAGGGCAGCGGGTGACAACGGCCGGCGGCTGGAACGCGCCGCGGAGCTGCGGGCGTCACGCGAACGCGGGCCGGCCGACGCGGAGGAAGAGGAGCGGGCGGAGGCCGAAGAGGAGAAGCACCGGAAAATCCGGGAGCTGGACACCTCCCGGCGCGCGGACTACCTGATCCGGGATGCCATGGCCCGCGGGGATTTCGATGACCTGAAATACGCCGGAAAACCGATACCCAACCTGGGCAACGGGTATGACCCCGACTGGTGGCTTAAGGGGCTGATCGAGCGCGAGAACCTTACGGGGCTGGGCCCCGAAGCCCTGCTGCTGCGGACCGAGGACGCCGAGCTGGACGGACGCCTGGACCAGCAGATCTCTGACCGGCGGGTGCGCGAAATCCTGGAGGACTTCAACGCCCGGGTGGTCAACGCGCGGCGGCAGTTACAGGGCGGCCCGCCGGTGATCACCAAGACCCGGGACGTGGAGTATGAACTGGAACGCTGGCGGGAACGCCGGGCGGCCAGGGCGGCCGCGGCGGCACGCGAGGAACCGGAGCCCGAGCCCAAGCGGCCATGGTGGCGCCGGATGTGGGACCTGACCGAATAGCCGGGCGCTACTTCCGCTGGGCGGCCGGTGTCCGGCGCAGGGCGGCCAGCTCCCTCTTCACCTGCCGCTTGGCGACAGGGCGAAATCCCGCCGCCACGTAACGGTCGCGCACGGCGCGCTCGGAACGGAAGATTGCCCAGCCCCGCTTGAGCAGGAACGGCAGTGGCTTGCGGTGCTCCCGCAGGTCGCGCACCAGGCGGCGCACCGCCGTCGTGATGGGGGAGACCCTTATGAAGATGGGGTCAACCTCCGCCCCGAGGCCGCGCAGCCGACCGAGCACGGCGTCGGCGAAGATCCCCTCGGCAATCACCGGCCCCTCCGCGAGTTCCACGGTGCGGTGCCCGCTGTAGCTGGAGGTGGCGATGGAGTAGTTGGGGATCCGGGTGCTGCCAGTCTCCAGCAGGTCCATTATGGCGCCGGCCGCGGCGCCGCTGTTCCAGGTGTCGGCATGGTCCCAGTCGATTTCCCCGTACGGGGTGAGCGGCATGGGGGACGCGCCGGTGTGCTCGCTGATCTCCCGGTAAAACGCGTCGAGCTCCACATGCGGACGGCCGAACCGCGCTGCCAGGTAGGACTTACCGGAGCCGGAGACGCCGCCGAGCAGCACGAGCGGTGTTTGGGGAGAAGTCACATGGCTATTATTCCGTGTCCGGCACGGTGGCAAGGTCTCGAATGCCCGGACCCGGAACGGACGGCACTTTATGGCCCCGGGCCGTAAAATGGCAGGGGCATCCGCCGCGACCGGCGGCGCGGATCAGCAAGTTCAGGAAGCAGGCGACATTTTGGAGCACTCAGCGCAGGGCCCTGGCGGGCTCGACTGGGTCCGCCAGCCGGAGTCGTTCGGCGCGGAGGCGGACCTGCAGTTTGGACTGGAACTGCTGGCCGCGGCCAAGCAGGGACGGCTCGGCGCTACCGTGCGCCTGTACCGTCCGGCACCCACGGTGGCGTTCGGGCAGCGGGACGCTCATCTGCCCGGCTTTCAGGAGGCGGCCCGCCGCTGCCGCGAACGTGGATTCGAACCGCTGGTGCGCAAGGCGGGCGGCCGCGCGGCCGCATACCACGAAGGCTGCCTGGTGCTGGACCATGTGGAGCCGCTGGCCGATGCCATTGCCGGCGCGAAAAAGCGTTTCGGCCGGTTCGGGGAGCTCATCGCCGGCGGCTTGCGGGCCACCGGGCTGGAGGCCGGCGTGGGCGAAATCCCCGGGGAGTATTGCCCGGGCGAGTTCAGCATCCACGGCGCGTACCCGGTCGAGCCCCAGCGCCGGATCAAGCTGGTGGGCACCGCGCAGCGGGTCGTCGCCGGTGCCTGGCTGTTTTCCTCCGTCGTGGTGGTCGAGGATGCGGCGCCGCTGCGCGAGGTGCTCACGGCCAGTTATGACGCACTCGGCCTGGACTGGGATCCGGCAACGGCCGGCGCGGCCGAGGACCTGCTGCCCGGCCTCGGCGTGGACTCGGTGGAGCGGGCGCTGCGCACGGCGTACGCCGGCTACGCCGACGTGGCGGAGGGGTCTTTTGCCGACCTGCTGGCCCGCGTGCAGGTCCCGGAACCGGCCCCGTTGTAGTCGACGCCCGGCCCGCCTAGTCTGGAGGGGACTTCGAGTCCCGGCAGCGGAGGCACACCATGGACGGGCCAGCGCAGCACGGTCCGGATACCCTCGACGACGCACTGGGCCGGCCCCTGCGGGATCTGCGGATCTCCGTCACCGACCGGTGCAACTTCCGCTGCGTCTACTGCATGCCCAGGGAAGTATTCGGCCGCGACTTCGTGTTCCTGCCCAAGGACCAGCTGCTGACCTTCGACGAAATCGTCCGGGTGGCCCGGATCGCCGCCGCCGAAGGGGTGGAAAAGCTGCGGCTGACCGGCGGCGAACCGCTGCTGCGGCGGGGAATCGAGGACCTGGTCACCGGGCTGGCCGGGCTCCGCACGCCCGAAGGCCGTCCGCTGGACCTGGCGATGACGACCAACGGCTCGGCGCTGGCCCGCAAGGCCGAGGCGCTCAAGGCGGCCGGGCTGTCCCGGGTGACCGTCTCGCTGGATTCGGTTGACGACGCCACCTTCCGCGCGATGAACGACGTCGACTATCCCGTCGCCGCGGTGCTGGAGGCCATCGAGGCCGCGGCCGCGGTCGGGCTGGGCCCGGTCAAGGTCAACATGGTGGTCAAGCGCGGCCAGAACGACGGCGGCGTCCCGGCCATGGCGCGCCACTTCCACGGCACGCCCCACATCGTCCGGTTCATCGAATACATGGATGTGGGCACGACCAACGGCTGGAACCTGGCGCAGGTCGTCCCGTCGGCCGAGATCGTGCGGCGGATCGATGCCGACCTTCCCCTGGAACCGCTGGCCCCCCGGTACCCCGGCGAGACGGCCACACGCTTCAGATACCGCGACGGCGGCGGCGAAATCGGGACCATCTCCAGCGTCACGCAGGCGTTCTGCCACGGCTGCACCCGCGCCCGGCTGAGCACCGACGGGAAGCTTTTCACCTGCCTGTTCGGCACCGGCGGGACGGATCTGCGCGCCCTGCTGCGCGGCGGCGCGGACGACGGCGAACTGACGCGCGTGCTCTCCGGCGTCTGGCGGGGCCGCTCGGACCGCTACTCGGAACTGCGCAGCGCCGAGACCGCGGGCGTGGCCGCCGGAAACGGGACCGGTCGGGCGCCGCGCGAGGCGCCCCCGGCCACCGGCTGGCCAGGGCAAAGGGTCGAGATGCACTACATCGGCGGCTGATCGGACGGCCGCACCGCAGCCGCGCGTGGAACCGATGGCGCCACCGCCGGCAAGCCGGATCCGGCCCCGGACAGCACACCGCCCGCACCCGAACCGGAATACGGTCGGACGCGGGCGGTGCGGGACTGGGCCCGGACTTACTCAGTGGCCGCGGGCAATCCACTCGTCGAGCTGCGGCGCTTCGGCGCCGATGCTGGTGGAATCGCCGTGACCGGTCTTCACCGTGGTCTCGGGCGGCAGCGTCAGCAGCCTGCCCTTGATCGACTCGATGATCGTTTCGAAGCTGGAATAGCTGCGGCCGGTGGCTCCCGGACCGCCGTTGAACAACGTGTCCCCGCTGAACAGCACGTTCTGCGATGCCAGGTGGAAGCAGACCGATCCGGGGGAGTGGCCCGGAGTGTGGATGGCCTGCAGCCGCGCTCCCGCGATCTCGAAGGTGTCGCCGTCCTCGATTGCGTGGTCGGGTGCGCTGTCCGGGAAGACCGCGTCCCAGAGCATCCGGTCGGCGTCGTGCAGGTAAACAGGTGCCTTCACCAGGTCCCGGAATGCACCGACGGCGCGGATGTGGTCGTCGTGACCGTGCGTGAGCAGGATGGCCTTCACGCTCCGGGAGCCGACGGCGTTGGCAATGGCCTGCGGATCATGTGCCGGATCGATGACGATGACCTCGGTGGCATCGCCGACGATCCACACATTGTTGTCCACGTCCCAGGTGCCGCCGTCCAGCGAGAACGTGCCCGAGGTGACCAGGTTTTCGATTGCGGCGCTCATGCGACCTCCACCACCGAACGCAGCACCTTGCCCTCGTGCATCTTGTCGAACGCGGCCTCAACCTCGTCGAGCTTGATCCGCTCGGTGACGAAGGCGTCCAGGTCCAGGTTGCCCTGCTTGTAGTGGCTGACCAGCATCGGGAAGTCGCGGGACGGCAGGCAATCGCCGTACCAGGAGGACTTCAGCGAGCCGCCGCGACCGAACACGTCCAGCAGCGGCAGTTCGATCTTCATGTCCGGCGTCGGGACTCCCACCAGGACCACGCGCCCGGCCAGGTCGCGGGCGTAGAACGCCTGCTTGTAGGTTTCCGGACGTCCGACCGCTTCAATCACGACGTCGGCGCCGTTGCCGCCGGTGAGCGCCCGGATGGCCTCCACCGGGTCCTGTTGCTTCGAGTTGATCCCGTGCGTGGCACCCAGCGACTTGGCCAGCTCCACCTTGTTGTCATCGATGTCGACGGCGATGATCGTGGTGGCGCCGGCCAGCTTTGCGCCGGCGATGGCGGCGATGCCCACGCCGCCGCAGCCGATCACGGCCACGGATTCGCCGCGCTTGACCTCGCCGGTGTTGATCGCCGCGCCGATGCCGGCCATGACGCCGCAGCCGAGCAGTCCGACCGCCGCCGGGTCGACGTCGTCGTCCACCTTGGTGCACTGGCCGGCGGCCACCAGGGTCTTCTCGGCAAAGGCACCGATGCCCAGGGCGGGGGAGAGCTCGGTGCCGTCCTCGAGGGTCATCTTCTGGGTGGCGTTGTGCGTGTTGAAGCAGTACTGGGCTTCACCGCGCCGGCAGGCCCGGCACTCGCCGCACACTGCGCGCCAGTTCAGGATGACGCGGTCGCCGGGCTCAAGATCGGTCACGTCGGGGCCGACGGCGCTGACCACGCCGGTGGCTTCGTGGCCGAGCAGGAACGGGAAGTCGTCGTTGATCCCGCCCTGCTTGTAGTGCAGATCGGTATGGCAGACGCCGCAGGTGAGGATGTCCACCAGCGCCTCGCCCGGGCCCGGATCGGGAACCAGGATGGTTTCGATGGAGACCGGAGCATTCTTTTCCAGGGCCACTACTGCCCGAACCTTGTGAACCATGCGGGAGTGATTCCTTCCTAGCGAAGTCTGGCGAGGCCGTCGTCGGCCGTCCTGCCCCATCCTAGGAACAAAACAGGGGCGCCACAATTTCCAAAACGATTGTTATGGAAACTGCGGCGCCCCGTGGCCCGCGGTCCGGATTCCGCCGGTGGAGCCTGCCGCTGCTAGACGCCCAGGCGTTCCTTGACCAGGGAGAGCGGCGGGTTCGTGGCGCTGCTGCCATCCGGGAAGAGCAGGGTGGGAACCGTCTGGTTTCCGTCGTTGAGCTTCTCGACGAGCTCCGCGGTGCCGGGGACCTCTTCGATATTAATCTCGGTGTAGCCGATGCCCTGCGCATCGAACTGGGTCTTCAGGCGGCGGCAGTACCCGCACCAGGTGGTGGAGAACATGGTGACGGTTCCGGCAGCAGGTGTGTAATCCAAGATGGCTCCTTCTGGTCTGAAAGCTTGTGTACATGTCAACGTCTCACCGGGCGCGGTCATTCCCGGCGCCGGCCGCGGCGGCTGCCGGGCGGGGAGTACCGCCGGGGTGCGAGGCCGTTTAAGGGCCGCGCGCCGGGCTTCCGCCGCGCGGCTGGACCATAATGGAGGCATGTGCGGCAGATACGTCATGGCCCGGAGCACCGGCGACCTCGTGGCTTCCTTCGACGTCGATGAGTCCTATGTCGAAGAGATCCAGCCTTCCTACAACGTGGCTCCGACCGACGAGGTCCCCTTGATCATCGACCGCAAGCAGGCCGACGGCGAGGGAGTGTCCAGGAAACTCATCCTGGCCCGGTGGGGCCTCGTGCCGCCGTGGGCCAAGGACCCCCGCTCCGGCGCCCGCCTGATCAACGCGCGGATGGAGACCGTGACGGAGAAACCCTCGTTCCGCAAGGCGGCGGCCAGGAAGCGCGGATTGCTTGTTGCCGACGGGTATTTCGAATGGCAGAAAACCGAGGACGGCAAGATCCCGACCTACCTGCACGGCGAAGGCGACGAGGCGCTGGCTTTCGCGGCTTTGTTCGAGAACTGGCCCGACCCGGCCCTGCCCGAAGACCACCCGGAGAAGTGGCTGCGCACCTGCACCATCATCACCACCCAGGCGGCCGATGCGCTCGGGCATATCCATGACCGGACGCCGCTGATCGTTCCGCCCGGCCTCTATGCGGAC
The DNA here is from genome assembly GCF_059090935.1 of Arthrobacter sp. Y3223166. Lineage (NCBI taxonomy): Bacteria > Bacillati > Actinomycetota > Actinomycetes > Micrococcales > Micrococcaceae > Arthrobacter > Arthrobacter sp. Y3223166. The sequence goes on from NZ_JBNHGE010000023.1 coordinate 37,294, forward strand.
TGGCTGGATCCGGAAACAACATCCGAGGCCGACGTGCGGCAGCTGCTGGAGGCCATGCCCGAACCGCATCTTGTCCCGCGGCGGGTCAGTTCGAAGGTCAACAACGTGCGCAACAACGGGCCCGATCTCATCGACGAAGCAGCATGAGCGCCGCCGGGCGCCCCGGAATCGGGGATCGTTCCCTGAGCGGCATCCCTGCAGCCATTGTGTGCCGGCCCCGGCTGCCGGAAGCTGGGATGGAGTAACCGCGCCCGCGCCGCCACGGCGGGAACCAGGGGAGGAAGCCAATGTCCGGACGGTACGTGGCCAGTTCGACGGCGACCATTGCGGCGCCGCCGGACCGTGTCTGGTCCGTGATCACGGACCCCGAGGCCATCAGGGGATTCATGTTCGGCACCGAGGTGCAGACCGATTGGAGCGTTGGCGGGCCTATCCGATGGCGGGGCGAGTGGGAGGGCGAGGCGTACGAGGACAAGGGCCAGGTGCTGGAGTTCGAACCCGGACGGCGGCTGGTCGTCACGCATTTCAGCCCGCTGTCCGGCCGGGAGGACGTGCCCGAGAACTACCACCGTCTCGTCTGGACGCTGGAGGCAGTTCCGGGCGGCACGGAGTTCACGCTGTCGCAGGACAACAACGAGACGGCCGAGGCGGCGGAACACTCCAAGCTGATGTGGGACAAGCTGGTCCACGACGTGAAGTACCTCGCCGAGCACGACGGCTAGGCTCCTTGGCCGCCGCACGGCGCGCGCCTGGCCGTCCTGCTGCAGTAGGCAGTGCTGCTGCGCTTGGCCGCCGTGCGGCTGCGCGCTGAGCCGCCGTTGGCGGGCGGCCCGATTTTGTCAGTGCCCGAACCTACGCTTGATCTTGGATTCGAATACATATTCGAATAGAATAAGAGGGTCAAGTTCTTCGGTGGGCGTGTTGGCAGGGGCGCTCGCCGGGGATTATGACCCGTTGTCCAGATGAAAGGCGACTGGGACATGGGTGTTTTCAGCGAAGCAGTTGACGTTGTGTGTTCCCCTGCCGGACAGCCGCTCCGGCTGCGCTGGCAGGGCAGGAGCTACCGCATCGTCGCGGAACCGGTGCGTTGGTACGAACGCCGCAAATGGTGGGCGGAGGAACTGCGTGCGGAACGGGGCCGGGGCGCGGGACTGGTGGACCATGAGATCTGGCGGGTGCAGGCGCGGCTGAATGGCCGGTCGCAGATCCGCACCCTGGACCTATCCCATCAGGTGGATACCGGACGCTGGCGCCTGATCCGCGTCCATGATGCCGTCCGGGAGTTGAGCGCCTGACCGCGCTACGGTTCCCGCCGGCCTTTCTGTCAGCCCCCGGTTCGCCTCGGCAGTCCGCCGGATGCCGATCCCGAGACCCGACCGTTGTTTGGAATGTCCATGAGCTTTACCCACCTGCACGTATCCACGGCGTACAGTGCCCACTACGGTGTCTCCTGGCCGGAGGAACTGGCCGCAGCGGCCGCTTCCTTCGGTGCCGACGCCTTGGCCTGCACCGACCGGGACGGTCTCTACGGCACGGTCAAGCACCTGAAGGCATGCCTGGCGACGGGGATGGATCCGATAGTCGGCGTGGACCTGGCCGTCCAAGACGGCGGCGGTCGGGACACCGGCCGCGTTGTGGTGCTGGCCCATGGCGGGAACCAGGGCAGCGGTTACCATGCGCTCTGCCGCCTGGTCTCGGAAGCCCACGCCGGCACGGCTGCCCGCGGGCGTTCCGCCAGCCGCCGGACGCCCGGCGTGACGGTGGATCAACTCGCCCGGCATGCGGGCATTCCGGACGGCGGACCGGCCCTGACGGTGCTGGTGGGTCCTTTTTCCGACGTCGGACAGGCGCTGCGCCGCCGTAGCTACGCCGAAGCCCGCCGGCTGGCCGGACGCTGGCGCAGCGGACTGCCGGCCGGGGCGCTCGCAGTGGAAATTGTCTCCCACCTGAGTGCCCCGGGGGAGAATCTCAGTACCGCCCACGCGGTGCGGATGCTTAACCTGGCCGGGGAGTTGAATCTTCCCGCAGTGCTGACCAACGCCGTGCGCTACTGCGAAGAGGACGGCGCCGCCACTGCAGATGTGCTGGACTCGGCGAGGGCGCTGACAGCCTTGTCCAAGCTGCCGGATCTGCAGCCGAGCGCCCAGGGCTGGTTGAAATCCCCCGACCGGATGCAGGCCCTGGCGCGGGAAATCGTGCAGGCAGCCGGCGGCGGAAGCAAGGACGTCATCCGCCTGCTGGCCACGACGGAAGCGGTGGCCGACCGGTGCCGCATGGATCCTTACCGGGACATGGGGTTCAAGCGCCCGGTGGTCCCCGAAGCCTCCGTCATCGGGATCGACGGGGATCCCGTGGCCGAGCTGGTCCAGCGCTGCGAAACCGGCATCGCCGAACGGTTTGGCGGAATGTCCGGACGGGCGGAGAAGGAACTGCGGGACCGGCTGGCCCATGAGCTGGGCATCATCTCGCGGCTGGGCTTCGCCTCCTACTTCCTGACGGTGGCCGAAGTGTCGCGCATGATCACCGGGATGGGCGTGCGCGCCGCGGCCCGGGGATCGGGTGCCTCGAGCCTGGTGAACTATCTGCTCTACATCAGCCACGTGAACCCCCTGGACCACGGGCTGATCTTCGAGCGCTTCCTCTCCCAGGACCGTTCCACCCTGCCGGACATCGACATCGATGTGGAAAGTGCAGAGCGGCACAACGTCTACCAAAAAATCTTCGACCGTTTCGGCAGCCAGCGGGTCACCCTGATGAGCATGCAGAACGGTTACCGTGCCCGCGGGGCGGTCCGCGACGCCGGCTTGGCGCTGGGCCTGCCGGAGGAGGAGATTTCGGGCATCGCCAAACAGCTCTGGCGGTTCTCCGCGCGCCAGTTCCGTGAGGCGATGGCGGAGAAGCCGGAGCTGCGCGCGTTTTCCGCCCAGGTGGAGCAGGACCAGCAACTGGACCTGCTGGTGGATTTGACCGAACGGCTGGACCGGCTGCCCCGGCATATCTCCATGCACCCCTGCGGCGTGATCCTGGGCGACAGCTCGCTGTTGGACCGCACCCCTACCCAGCCAAGCGGGCTGGGTCTGCCGATGAGCCAGTTCGACAAACACGACATGGACCCGATGGGCATGCTCAAGCTGGACGTGCTGGGCGTGCGGATGCAGAGTTCCATCGCCTACGCGCTCAAGGAAATAGCCCGCATACATCCGGGCAAGGACGCCGTGACGGCAGCCGGCCGGCATCCGGTGGGCGAGGACGGAACCGGGCCCGACTACATTGCCGCGGACGGGACCATCAACCTGGAACAGGTCCCGCTGGACGACGAGCCGACCTATGAGCTGATCCGCAGCACCCACACCCTGGGATGCTTCCAGATTGAATCGCCGGGCCAGCGCGAGCTGGTGGGCAAGATGGCCCCGCGGGACTTCAACGACCTGATTATCGACATTTCGCTGTTCCGTCCGGGGCCGATGCAATCGGATATGGTCCGGCCATTCCTGGAACACCGCCATGGCTGGGCGCCGGAGCGCTTCCCGCACCCGGATTTGATTCCGGTCCTCAAGGAAACCCACGGCGTCACGATCTTCCACGAACAGGTCCTGCGGACCTTCGACGTCTTCACCGGTTGCGGACTGGCCAAGGCGGACGAATTCCGCCGGCTGCTGGGCAACGAGGAAGCCGAACCCGCGGTGGAGGAATACTTCCGCAACGCCTCGCTGGACCGGGGGTATCCGCCGGAGGTGGTCGACACGGTGTGGGGCACGCTGAAGTCCTTCGGCAGCTTTGGCTTCTGCAAAGCCCACGGGGCCGCCTTCGCGGTGCCCACCTACCAGACGGCCTGGCTGAAGGCCCACCACCCCGAGGCGTTCCTGGCCGGGCTGTGGCAGCACGATCCGGGAATGTACCCGCTGCGCCTGCTGGTGGCCGAAGCGCGGCGGCTGGGCATCCCGATCCTGCCGCTGGACATCAACCGCAGCACCGACCGCTACCAGGTGGAACGCGTTCCCTCCGGCAGCGGCGAAAAGCTGGGGATCCGGCTGAGCCTGACCGGCATCTACGGGCTCTCGGCGGCCGAGCTCAAACGCATCGTCGTCGGCCAGCCGTACGAATCGCTGGCCGACCTGCGCGCGCGGGCCAAGGTCGGCAAACCCGCGCTCAAACGCCTGGCCCAGCTGGGCGCCTTCGACGAGCTGAACCGCCGGACCGGCCAGCGCGGCGGCCGGGCGGCCAGCCGGACGGATTTGGTCTACCATCTGGACCAGCCGGACAGCCGCCCGGTTCCCCAGCGCTACCAGCCCACCGAGGGCCAGCTGTCCCTGCCGCTGGGGGACTTGGAGCTGCGCCATCTGGTCCCGGTCTTCCCGGAACCGACCACGGTGGACAAGGTGCGCACCGAACTGGACCTGCTCTCGATCGACGCCAGCTCCCACCTGATGGAGAGCTACGCTCCGCTGCTGGCCCAACTCGGAGTCACCCAGGCCAAGGACCTGCTGCAGATGCGCAACGGGAGCGAAGTAATGGTGGCCGGCATCCGTGTGGCCACCCAGACACCGCCCATGCGCGGCGGCCGTCGGGTGGTTTTCATCAGCGTGGACGACGGCACCGGCTGCGTGGACGCCACCTTCTTCCAGGAAGCCCAGGAACGCTCCGGCCCGTTGCTGTTCGGCACCGAGATGCTGCTCATCCGCGGCCTCACCCGGCGGACCGGCCCCAGGGGAATCGGGCTGCAGGCGCTGGAGGCGTGGGACCTTTCGGACACCGCCAGCCTGCCGCTGCCGGGGCACCCTGTTCCTTCCGGGGCCGCGGCAGGACGGGGGCCGGCAACACCGGCGGCCGGACGAGGGCCGGCAACACCGGCGGCCGGCAGGGACGCCGCCCGCCAGGAAAAGCCTGGCACTGGCGAACTTGCCCGCCGCATGGCCGCAGAAGGACTGGATCACCGCGTTCCGGCCGGGTCCTGGCTGGCCGGTAGCCACGGGAACCGGGCAGGATGATGCGCGGCCAGAGGCGGCTCGCCGGCCCCAGCGGGCGCGTAGCCCCGCCGCGGCGGTGTTGGTCGGGCTTCGCGTCAGCGGATACGATCGTAGAGGCTTGCAGCGCCCAAGTATGTCGCTGCAGTAACGGCTTACATCCACCATAAGGAGACCTCTGTGTCAGCGCCCCAGAACATCACCCTCATCGTCGACGGCGAAGAGAACCAGGTGACCGAGGGCACGACGGGAGCCGACCTTTACGGCGCCCGGCGGGAGGTCGTCGTCGTCCGCGTCGACGGCGAACTGAAGGACCTGGACCAGCCGATCCCGGCCGGGGCCAAGGTCGAAGCCGTGACTATCGACTCTCCCGACGGGCTCAACGTGCTGCGCCACTCCACCGCGCACGTCATGGCCCAGGCGGTCCAGCAGCTGCGGAAGGACTCCAAGCTCGGGATCGGCCCGTACATCACCGACGGTTTCTACTTCGACTTCGACGTCGATGAGCCCTTCACCCCGGAGGACCTGAAGCAGCTGGAGAAGATGATGCTCAAGATCGTCAACTCCAACCAGCGCTTCGTCCGCCGCACCGTCTCCGAGACCGAAGCGCTCGCCGAGATGGCGGGGGAGCCGTACAAGGAAGAGCTGATCGGGCTCAAGGGTCACTCCGACGAGGCCGGCGAGGGCGCCAGCATCGAAGTGGGCGCCGGCGAACTGACCATCTACGACAACGTGGACGCCAAGAGCGGCGAAGTGGTCTGGAAGGACCTCTGCCGCGGGCCGCACCTGCCCAACACCAAGCTGATTTCCAACGCCTATGCGCTGACCCGCTCGGCCGCCGCCTACTGGCGGGGCAACGAAAAGAACAAGCAGCTGCAGCGCATCTACGGCACCGCCTGGCCCACCAAGGAAGACCTGAAGGCCTACCAGGAGCGGCTGGCCGAGGCAGAGCGCCGCGACCACCGCCGGGTGGGCGCCGAACTGGACCTGTTCTCCTTCCCGGATGAACTCGGCTCCGGCTTGCCCGTCTTCCACCCGAAGGGCGGCATCGTCCGCAAGGCGATGGAGGACTACTCGCGGCAGCGGCACACCGAGGCGGGCTACGAGTTCGTCTACACCCCGCACATCACCAAGAGCAACCTGTACGAGGTCTCCGGCCACCTGGACTGGTACCGGGACGGGATGTTCCCTCCCATGCATGTGGACGAGACCCGCGACCCCGAAACCAACGAGGTCGTCAAGCCCGGCCAGGACTACTACCTGAAGCCGATGAACTGCCCGATGCACAACCTGATTTTCCGCTCGCGCGGCCGGTCATACCGCGAGCTGCCGCTCCGGATGTTCGAATTCGGCTCCGTCTACCGCTACGAAAAGTCCGGCGTAGTCCACGGCCTGACCCGCGTGCGCGGCATGACCCAGGACGACGCCCATATCTACTGCACCCGCGAGCAGATGAAGGACGAGCTGACCACCACGCTCAACTTCGTGCTGGACCTGCTCAAGGACTATGGGCTCGACGACTTCTTCCTGGAGCTTTCCACCAAGGACCCGGAGAAGTACGTGGGCGCCGATGAGGTCTGGGACGAGGCCACCCGCACCCTGGCCGAGGTCGCCGAGGCATCCGGCCTGGAACTGGTGCCGGACCCGGGTGGAGCGGCCTTCTACGGCCCCAAGATTTCGGTACAGGCCCGCGACGCGATCGGCCGCAGCTGGCAGATGTCCACCATCCAGCTGGACTTCAACCTGCCCGAACGGTTCGAACTCGAATACCAGGCAGCCGACGGCAGCCGCCAGCGCCCGGTCATGATCCACCGCGCCCTGTTCGGGTCGGTAGAGCGCTTCATGGGCCTGCTGATCGAACATTACGCCGGCGCCTTCCCGGCGTGGCTCGCCCCGGTCCAGGTGGTCGGCATCCCGGTGGCGGAGGCGTTCAACGACTACATGCTGGAGATCGTGGCCAAGCTGCGCGCTCAGGGCATCCGCGCCGAGGCCGACCTGGGTTCGGACCGCTTCCCGAAGAAGATCCGGACCGCCAGCAAGGACAAGGTTCCGTTCGTGCTGATCGCAGGCGGCGAGGACGCCGAGGCCGGAGCCGTCTCCTTCCGCTTCCGCGACGGCAGCCAGGACAACGGCATCCCGGTGGACGAGGCCGTGTCCCGGATCGTGCAGGCCGCCGCCAGGCGCGGCAACTGACGATGGCCGAGACGACCGAAGCCATGACCGACCGGACCGGCGACGAGGTGACGGACGGCTTTGAGCTGCCCGGCGTGCCGGATGCCTTCCAGCGGCTCTGGACGCCGCATCGCATGGCCTACGTCAAGGGCGGCCAGGGCCAGTTCAAGAACAAGGACGAGTGCCCGTTCTGTGTGGCTCCGGCCCGCCCCGACGAGGAATCGCTGATCGTCCACCGCGGCGAGTTCGCCTACGTGGTGCTCAACCTGTTTCCTTACAACCCCGGGCACCTGCTGGTCTGCCCGTACCGCCACGTGCCCGACTACACCGACATCACCGCGGAGGAGACCGCCGAGTTCGCCGAGCTGACCCAGACGGCGATGCGGGTCCTGCGGAAGGTGGCCAACCCCAGCGGCTTCAACCTGGGCATGAACCAGGGCGAAGCCGGGGGCGCCGGGGTGGCGGCGCACCTGCACCAGCATGTGGTGCCCCGGTGGGGCGGCGACGGGAACTTCTTCCCGATCATTGCCCAGACCAAGGCGATCACCGAGACCCTGGACGAGGTCCGCAAGCAGGTATCCCAAGCCTGGCCGGCACGGTAGCGCGGCGATGCTCAACAAGTACGCGCGCGGGTTCTTCGGAAAACTGTTCTCGCCGCTGGCCCGTGCCCTGATCCGGATGGGCGTCTCGCCCGATGCCGTCACCATCGTGGGCACCCTCGGGGTCTCCGTGGGGGCGCTCGTGTTCTACCCGCTGGGGGAGCTGTTCTGGGGAACGGTCTTCATCACGGCGTTCGTCTTCTCCGACATGGTGGACGGCCTGATGGCGCGCATGCTGGAGCGCAACAGCCGTTGGGGCAACTTCCTGGATTCCACCCTCGACCGGCTGGCCGACGGCGCGGTGTTCGCCGGCGTGGCCATCTGGTTCTTCACCGGCGGAGAGAACACCGCCATCGCCGTCTCCGCGCTCGTATGCCTGCTGCTCGGGTCGTTGGTCTCCTACGCCAGGGCCAAGGCCGAGTCGCTGGGCTGTACCGCCGCGGTGGGCCTGGCCGAACGCTCCGAGCGCCTGGTTTCCGTCCTGGTTTTCACCGGCCTGACCGGACTGGGCCTGCCGGAGGTGGTCCTGCTGGTGGTCCTGGTGCTGCTGGCCGCCGCCAGCCTGCTGACCGTGGCCCAGCGGATCATGGCCGTCTACCGTCAGACACAGCAAACCGCCTGATCCGCCCCGGACCGCCCAGGCCCCCGGTTGGGGCCCCGAGGAAGGTTACGTCATCGGTGACCCAGCGCACCGGGCCGGACGTATGATGAGGTGTACGTTTCCTACCGACTCCTAGGGGCTTTTAGTGTCCAGCAGTGAAGAAACTTCAACTCACGCGCCCGTGACCGGCAGCAGCCGCGTCAAGCGGGGCATGGCCGAGATGTTGAAGGGCGGCGTCATCATGGACGTCGTGACTCCCGAACAGGCCCGCATCGCCGAAGACGCCGGTGCGGTGGCCGTGATGGCCCTTGAACGCGTTCCGGCGGATATCCGCGCCCAGGGCGGCGTGTCCCGGATGAGCGATCCGGACATGGTGGACGGCATCATCGACGCCGTCTCCATCCCGGTGATGGCCAAGGCCCGCATCGGCCACTTCGTCGAGGCGCAGGTGCTGCAGTCCCTCGGCGTGGATTACATCGACGAGTCCGAGGTGCTGACCCCGGCCGACTACACCAACCACATCGACAAGTGGAACTTCACCGTTCCCTTCGTCTGCGGCGCCACCAACCTGGGCGAGGCCCTGCGCCGCATCAACGAGGGCGCGGCCATGATCCGTTCCAAGGGCGAAGCCGGCACCGGCGACGTCTCCAACGCCACCGGCCACATGCGCCAGATCCGCTCCGAGATCAAGCGCCTGTCGGCAATGCCCGAAGACGAACTGTACGTGGCCGCGAAGGAACTGCAGGCCCCGTACGAGCTGGTCAAGGAAATCGCCGCCACCGGCAAGCTGCCCGTGGTGCTGTTTACCGCCGGCGGCATCGCCACCCCGGCCGACGCCGCGATGATGATGCAACTGGGCGCCGACGGCGTGTTCGTCGGCTCCGGCATCTTCAAGTCCGGCAACCCGGCCGAGCGCGCCGCCGCGATCGTCAAGGCCACCACCTTCCACGACGACCCGGATGTCATCGCCAAGGTCTCGCGCGGGCTGGGCGAGGCCATGGTCGGCATCAACGTGGACGAGATCCCGCAGCCGCACCGCCTCGCCGAGCGCGGCTGGTAAATACCGACGACGGCGAACGTCCGGTCCCGCACGACAGTGCGGTACCGGGCGTTCGCCGTTTCCGGGGGCCGCCCTTACGGGGCCGCCGTTACCGGACGTCCCAGCGGCCGGCCGGGGCGCTGCTGTCCCGGTCGAGGCCGCGCCTGGCCAGCAGCGGCGCGAGGTCGGCGTCCCGTCCGCGGAAGCTCCGGTAGGCCTGCAGCGGGTCGATGCTGTTGCCCCGTGAGAGCAGTTCGCGGCGGAAACGGTCTCCGTTGCTGCGCCGGAGTCCGCCGTTTTCGGCGAACCAGGCGACCGTGTCGGCGTCGAGGATTTCGCTCCACAGGTAGGAGTAGTAGCCCGCCGCGTAGCCGCCGGCGAAGATGTGCTTAAAGTAGCCGGTGCGGTAGCGCGGCGGGACCAGGGGCAGGTCAATTCCGGCGTCGGCCAGTGCCTGCCGTTCGAAGGCCGGCGGATCCTCGACCCGCTGCCCGGCGGGCAGGCTGTGCCAGGCCAGGTCGAGCACGCACGCGGCCAGGTACTCGGTGGTGGCAAAGCCTTCGCCCCACAGCTGCGCAGCCTTGATGCGGTCCACCACCTCCCGCGGCAGCGGCTCGCCGGTCAGGTGGTGCCTGGCGTAGTTGCCGGCGACCTCCGGCTCCAGCATCCACATCTCGTTGACCTGCGACGGGTACTCCACGAAGTCCCGGGGCACGTTGGTGCCCGAGAGGCTGGGGTACTCCACCCGGGACAGCAGGCCGTGCAGCGCATGGCCGAACTCGTGGAAAAGCGTCACCACGTTGTCGTAGCTGAGTAGGGCCGGCTCGCCGGGAGCGGGCTTCGGGATGTTCAGGTTGTTCATCACGACGGCGCGCTGTCCCAGCAGGTGGGACTGCTCGACCAGCGAATCCATCCAGGCACCGCCGTTCTTCGTGTCCCGGGTATGGAAGTCACCGATGAACAGGCCCAGCCGGGCACCGTCGTCGTCCATCACTTCCCAGATCCGGGCCTGCGGATGATAGGCGGCGAGGTCCGGCCTGGCCTCGAACCGCAGCCCGTACAACCGGTTGGCGGCGAAGAAGACGCCGTCGGCGAGCACGCGTTCGAGCTCGAAGTACTGCCGCAGTCCGGCCAGGTCCACGCTGTAGTCGCGGCGGCGCACAACCTCCGCATAGTAGGCCCAGTCCCACGGCTCGAGGGGGTGGCCGGCCGCCTCGGCGAGGATCTCCGCCTCGGCGCGGGCGTTGGCGACGGCCGGCGGGACGAGCCGCGCCAGCATGTCCTGCACGGCCGCGAGCGAGGGCGCCGTCTGCCCGTCCAGCACATACTCGGCATGATTGGCGAAGCCGAGCAGCGCGGCCCGCTCGGCCCGCAGCTCCGCCGTGCGGGCCGCCAGCTCCAGCGTCCGGTGGCCCGCTTCGCCGCGGCCCACCGATGCCTCATGCAGGCGGCGGCGGGTGCCGCGGTCGGTGAGGGTTTCCAGCGCCGGCTGGGCGGTTGGCAGGGTCAGGACCAGCAGCCATCCGTCGTCGTAACCGGCGTCCCGCGCCGCGAGTTCGGCGGCGGTCAGGTCGTCGTCGGCGAGCCCGGCCAGTTGTGCGCGGTCGGTGACATGTACCGCGGCGGCATTGCCGGCGTTTAGCAGTTCCCGAGAGTACTCCGCGTCCAGCTCCGACAGCTCCACGTTCATGGCGCGCAGCCGCTCCTGGTCTGCCGGGGGGAGCTGGGCGCCGGCCCGGCGGAACTTCTTGCGCAGCTCGGTGAGAAGGCGCAGGTCTTCGCCCTCGAGGCCTTCGGCGGCTTCGTCGACCGCCGAGACCCGCCGGTAGAGCGCCGCATGCAGGTAGATGTTGTCACGGTGGGCGGCCCGCTGCGGGGCCATCCGTTGCTGCAGCTCCATCACGTCGTCGGTGGCGTCGGCGGCGGCGAAGTTGTCCAGCACGGCGCTCACCCGGTACAGCGTGCGGCCGGACCGTTCGAAGGCGACGGCGGTGTTCTCGAACGTCGCCGGTGCCGGATTGGCCGCGATCGCCTCGATTTCCGCCAGTTGCTCGCGGAACCCGGCCTCGAACGCTTCCGGATAGTGTTCAAGGCGGATCGCGGCGAAATCGGGCAGCTCATAGGGGAGGACACTGGGTTCCAGGAAGGGGTTGGCCATGCCACCACTTTGCCATGGGTACCCGGCGTCCCCGCCGTACCTGCCGGGGGCACGCCGCCGCGCCGCCGTGGTGCACGGCACAGCCGGACTTACACTTGCGGCATGAACAGGCAGCCGCCCGAGGGCCCGGCCGGTTCCCCGGTGCGGGAACCGGGCCGATGCATTCACCGGGCAGCGGTGTCGCGGACTCCCGCACCGGCGGCGGCGTTGGCCATCGCGGCCCTGCTGCTGGCCGGCTGCGGCCCGGG
>NZ_JBNHGE010000024.1:0-47166 GCF_059090935.1 Arthrobacter sp. Y3223166
GGCACCGGCACCCGGGGCCGCCGCTCACATCGGCACCGTGGCCGCCGCTCAGCCGCGGCGGCGGCGCGGCAGTTTGGGCAGATGCGCGAAGATGTCCGCGGCCTTGGTCGTCGCCTTGTTGGCCGCCTGGCCGAGGGAGCGGCTGAGGTTGGCGGGAACCGGAACCTCGAGGCTCCGCCCCGTCACCGCATGCGCGGGTTCCTGCGGGGCGACGACGGCGGCTGCCACCGCGGGCGACACCGGCCCCGCCTCGGCGGCGGGCAGGACATCGACCCCGAACCCGATGATCCAGTCGGCCACATGCTGCAGCGGCCCGGTCTGCAGCGAGTAGTAGCGCTTCTGGCCCTGGGCGCGCATGGACACGAGTCCGGCTTCGCGCAGCACCTTCAGGTGCTTGGAGACGGTCGGCTGGCTCACCTCCAGCTCTTCGACCAGTTCGCCAACCGCCTTGTCGCCGTCACGGAGCGACCCGAGTATGTCCCGGCGGGTACCTTCGGCAATCACTGCAAAGACATCATCGATGGCCATTGCATTACCCTAACCGCATATATGCTCCGGGGCACACCCCCGGCGTTGGTCCCGGCGCCGGGCAGGGCAGAATCTCGATACCGGGTTCGGTGGACGACTGCGTCTGGCGCGGCCGCCCGGCCAGGGTCTGCCGCCCCATCCGCTGGGGGCTTGGCGAACCCAGTAACGGCCTAGTCGAACCAGGGATCGAGCCCGTGGTAGGGGAAAATTTCCTTGCGGGTGGCCATCACGGTGCGGTCCACGCCGTCGTTGGGGTCATAGCCGACCTCCCACGAGCGCCACCACAGGTCGGCGTCGTCGCCCATGTACAGCGGTGCCTGCTGGCCGTACCGCACCTCGACGTAGTCATGCCAGGACTGCGGCACCTCGCTGTGCAACGGAATGGCCCGGCCGGAAACAATGGCGAGCATGTGCGTCCAGGACCGCGGCACCACATTGAAGACGTCGTAGCCGCCGCCGCCCGTAGCGATCCAGCGGTCGCCGCAGACCTCGCGCGCCAGGTCGGCCGTGTCCAGCATCATTTGCCGCTGGGCGTCCACGCTCAGCCGGAGGCTGCTCAGCAGGTCGCGGGCATGGTTGTCGCAGCCGTGCTGGCTGACGATCACTTCGGGGGCGAAGGCCCTGACCAGCTGCGGCACCACCGCGTGGAAGGCCCGCAGGAAGGCCGCGTCGCCGGAGCGGGGCGGCATGGCGACGTTGACGGAACTGCCCGGTGCCTCCGGGCCCCCGCTCTCGTTCGCGAAGCCCGTCCCCGGGAACAGGTGGGTGCCGGTTTCATGCAGGGAGATGGTCAGCACCCGCGGGTCGTTGTAGAAGATCGACTGGACGCCGTCGCCGTGGTGCGCGTCGACGTCGACGTACGCGACCCTCTGCACGCCGTTATCCAGCAGGTGCTGGATGGCCAGGGCGCAGTCGTTGTAGATGCAGAACCCGCTGGCCTTGCCGCGCGCGGCGTGATGCATGCCGCCGGCGAAGTTCACCGCATGCAGCGCCGAGCCGTCCAGGATCGCGGCCGCGGACTGCAGCGAGGCCCCGGCGATTCGGGCGCTGGCGGTGTGCATGCCTGGAAACACCGGATCGTCTTCGGTGCCCAGGCCGCGCTCGTCGTCGATGGCGTCCGGGTCTTCGCTGACCGCCTTCACCGCGGCCACGTAGGCCGGGTCGTGCACGGTCTGCAGCGCCGCGTCACCGGCGATTTCGGCTGCGGCCAACGTGACGTTCGGGCGGTGGAAGATGGCGAATTCGTCAGCCAGCCTGGCCGTCAGGTCCAGCCGGATCGGGGACATGGGATGATGCGCGCCGAAATTGTAGGCCAAGACGGATTCACTCCACACCGCCAGAGTGGGAACCGCGGGAACTGGGGTCGCTGACATCACAGACAGGCTACGCGAAAGCACCGGTGCACGCGCATTCTTCCCGCGCCCCGTGCGATCAATTGATGATTTACTACTGCAAGGAGCAAGTCAGCGATTTCGGAGCCGGACAGAAGCGATCGGGATGACCAGACAGCAGCCGTCATGGCTAGCCGGGCGGGAACACGAACGATTCTCGCTTTTGCGCACGCTCCGCGACTTCGTGGACAGCGTTGCCAACAGTTCCCCGGCACGGCTGGCGCTGATCGTCTACGTGGCGGTGATCCTGGTCTTCACCGGGCTGCTGTCCTTGCCCGCCGCGGCCCGGGACGGGGTCATCACGCCGCTGCACGACGCCTTCTTCACGGCAGTCTCGGCGGTCTGCGTCACGGGCTTGACCGTGGTGTCCACCGCCGGCCACTGGACCTTCCTCGGCCAGGCCGTGATCCTGCTGGGCATCTTCATCGGCGGCCTGGGCACGCTGACGCTGGCCTCGCTGCTGGCGCTCATGGTGAGCAAGCGGCTGGGCGTGCGCGGCAAGCTGATCGCCCAGTCCGCCATGAGCAACGCGGGCCGCCTGGGCGAGGTCGGCGCGCTGCTGCGGATCGTGATCACCACCTCGGTGATCATCGAGGTGGTGCTCGCCCTGGTGCTGATCCCCCGTTTCCTGATGCTCGGCGAATCCTTTCCCCAGGCCGCCTGGCACGGCATCTTCTATGCCATCTCGGCGTTCAACAATGCGGGGTTCACCCCGCACTCCGATGGCCTGGTCCCCTACGAGACCGATGAGTGGATCCTGCTGCCGCTGATGGTCGGCGGTTTCCTGGGCAGCCTCGGGTTCCCGGTGGTCATGGTGCTTCTGGAGCGCGGTTGGCGCTTCAGCAAATGGAACCTGCACACCAAGCTCACGGTCGAGGTGTCCCTGATCCTGCTGGTGGTAGGCGCCCTGGTCTGGGGCGCCATGGAGTGGAGTAACCCGGAGACCCTGGGCGGCATGAGCACCTGGGACAAGGTCCTGCACGCAACGTTCGCGTCCGTGATGACCCGCTCGCTCGGCTTCAACCTGGTGGACATGAACGACATCGAGCCGTCCACCATGCTCTTTTCCGATGCCCTGATGTTCGCCGGCGGCGGTTCCGCCTCGACCGCGGGCGGCATCAAGGTCACGACCATCGCGATCGTGTTCCTGGCCATCGCAGCCGAGGCCCGCGGCGACCGGGACGTGAAGGTCCATGGCCGGACCATCCCCGAAGGCGCCATGCGGGTGGCCATCTCGGTGATCGTCATGGGTGCCACGTTGGTGGCCTTCGCCGCCGGCCTGCTGCTGGCCCTCACCGGCGAAAGCCTGGACCGAGTGCTGTTCGAGGTCATTTCCGCGTTCGCCACCGTCGGGCTGAGCACCAACCTGAGCGCCGAGCTGCCGCCCGAGGGCAAATATGTGCTCTGCGCCCTGATGTTCGCCGGCCGCGTCGGCACCATTACGTTGGCCGCCGCCCTGGCGCTGCGCGAGCGCCGCCAGCTGTTCCACTACCCTGAAGAGAGGCCCATCATTGGCTGACAAGTCCGCATCGAACAGACGTCCCGCCCACAACGCCCCCGTGCTGGTGGTCGGTCTGGGCCGCTTCGGTTCCTCGACCGCGGAACAACTGGTCAAGCAGGGCCGCGAGGTGCTGGCGATCGAACGTGATCCGGCCCTGGTGCAGAAGTGGTCGGGGCAGTTGACCCACGTGGTGGAGGCCGACGCCACGAACATCGACGCGCTGCGCCAACTGGGCGCCCAGGAGTTCAGCTCCGCCGTCGTCGGTGTCGGCACCTCGATCGAGTCCTCGGTGCTGATCACCGTGAACCTGGTGGACCTGGGCATCGAGCACCTCTGGGTCAAGGCCATCACACCGTCGCACGGCAAGATCCTCTCGCGCATCGGCGCCAACCATGTCATCTACCCGGAGGCCGACGCCGGCCGCCGCGCCGCGCACCTGGTGGGCGGCCGGATGCTGGACTTCATCGAGTTCGACGACGGTTTCGCCATCGTCAAGATGTACCCGCCGAAGGAGACCCAGGGCTTCACGCTGGGTGAGTCGCAGGTGCGCTCCAGGTACGGCGTCACGGTGGTGGGCGTGAAGTCGCCCGGCGAAGACTTCACCTATGCGCGGCCCGAAACCAAGGTCTCCAGCCGCGACATGCTGATCGTCTCCGGGCACGTGGACCTGCTGGAGCGTTTCGCGGCCCGCCCGTAGGGGGGCCGCCCGTAGCGGGGCAGCCCGCAAGTCCAGCGGACCCAGGCCGCCTTAGGGCTCAGGCCAGCTCGCGCGACAGTTCGGCCGCCCGTTCGGCAGCGGCCGCGGCACCGCGCGCGATCACCTGCGGCAGCCCGTCGTCGTCGAAGGAGGCGATGGCGCGCTCCGTGGTGCCGTTCGGGCTGGTGACGGCACGGCGCATGACCGCCGGGTCGGCATTCGGCGCAGCGAGCATGATGCCCGCGCCGGCCACGGTCTCGCGGGCCAGCGTCATCGAAAGCTCCGGGTCCAGACCCAGCTCCACGCCGGCGGCGGCCATCGCCTCGGCCAGGTAGAAGGCATAGGCCGGGCCGGAACCGCTGACCGCGGACACCGCGTCCAGCTGGTGTTCCGGAACCACGACGACGGTGCCGGCGCCGGCGAATACTTCGCGGGCGGCCTCCAGTTGGGCATCGCTCACGTGGCTGCCGGCGGAGACGCCGACCGCCCCGCGGCGCACCTTGAGCGGCGTGTTGGGCATGCTGCGCACCAGCGGCTGGCCTTCCGGCAGGGCAGCTTCCATGGCGGCGACGGTGACTGCCGCGGCCACGGAAACCACCACGGTCCGCTCATCCAGAGCCGGCGCGATAGTCCGGCACAGGTCCGCGATGCCCGCCGGCTTCACCCCCAGCACGGCTACGTCGGCGCCCTGCACCGCATGGGCGTTGGCCCCCGGGTCGTCTTGTTCCGCCAGCACCGTCAGGCCGGGATAACGTCCGCGCAGTTCCGCGGCGCGTTCGCTGCGGCGCACCGTCGCCGTCACGTTTTCTGCCGGTGTTCCGGAGGCCAGCAGCCCGGCCAGGATGGCCTCGTTCATGGACCCACAGCCTAGGAAAGCGATGCGGCGTGCGGTTGGTGTGTCCGTGGCGTCAGCAGTCATGTCTGCCATTGAATCATGGGGCCGTCATCCGGCGCGTGCCGCCGTTCGGGCGCCCGCGCACACCGGCGGGGAAGAACTCACAGGTGCCGTTCAGGTGTTTAACGGCGTTGTCTCAAGGTCCCCGTCTAGTGTCTTAAACACCTCATCAAGGTGCGAGTGATGATGGACCGGATCTGCTGGTTCCGGTCCAGGCGCCGGCGAACAGCGGTTGACTCCCCCAACCGACCGCAACGTTCGCCGGCGTCGCCATTTAAGCCCTCCACCGTAGCCCCGCCGCGTGACGTGTCCGCGGTTTTGCGCTGCGGCTGCTAACTGCCCACCTTCTCGACGGCGGGGGCCGGCTCCAGCGCCTGCCGCACCAGCATGGTGCCCACGGGACTGACCGGGGCGTCGCTGTCGTAGAGCAGGTGATCGAAGCGTTTGAGGATCAGCCCCTCCCGCAGCGCCCACGGGCAGATCTGCAGCGTCTCGGTCTCGAACATCTCCATCGCCGCCTCGGCGACCATCGCCCCGGCGAGCAGTTGCGGCGCCCGCACCATCGAGACACCCGGCAGATTGACACGGTCGCTGACCGGCATGGCGGCCAGCCGCCGCGTCCACAGGGACAGGTCTGTGCGGTGCAGTTCCCGCCGCACGTACGGGCCGGCGGCCGAGGGTGCGGCCCCGGCGATCCGTGCCAGCGAGCGGAAGGTCTTGGAGGTTCCGACCACCATGTCCGGCCGGCCGTGGGCAGAAATTTCTTCGACCGCGGGAGCCAGCGTCTCGCGGATATACCCGTGCAGGTCCTTGATGCTCTTCACGCTCGGGGGGTCCTCGGGCAGCCACTCCCGGGTCAGCCGGCCCGCTCCCAGCGGCACCGATACGGCGTGTTCGGGCAGTTCGTCGTGGCCGATGGCCATCTCGAAGGAGCCGCCGCCGATGTCCAGGTCCAGGATGGTGCCCGACCCCCAGCCGTACCAGCGGCGGACGGCCACCAGGGTCATGCCGGCCTCCTCGGGGCCGGTCAGCTCCTGCAGCGTGACATTGGCTTCCGCCTTGACCCGGTCCAATACTGCCCTGCCGTTGGTCGCTTCGCGGATGGCGGAGGTGCAGAAGGCCAGCATGTCTTCGGCTCCGTGCAGCCCGGCGAACCGCCAGGCCTCTCGGATAAAGCCGATGAGTTCCTGCTGGCCCTCTTCGCTGATACTGCCGTCGGCATCCAGGTACGCCACCAACGACAGCGGCCGCTTGTGCGAGGCGAAAGGCACCGGCCGGGCACCCGGGCGGGCATCCACCAACAACAAATGCACCGTGTTGGAACCGATGTCGAGAACACCCAGACGCATGTTCATATTATGCAGGCCTGCGGCACGGGCACCGCAAACGGGCACCGGGTCCGGCCCCCACCGCGGCGGGCGGCGGCCGGGGCGGCCGCTACTTCTTGGCGGCGGCCTTGCGCCGTACCGGCTTCTTCGCCGCCGGTTTCGCCGGTCCCTTCGCGCGCTTCTCCGCCAGCAGTTCGATGGCCTGCTCGCGTGTCAGCTCTTCGATGCTGGTGGCGCGCGGCACCGTGATGTTCGTGACGCCGTCGGTGATGTAGGGGCCGAACCGGCCGTCCTTGACCACGATGTTCTTCTCCGACACCGGGTCCACGCCAAACTCGGCCAGCGGTGCGGCAGCGGTGCGGCCGCCCCGGGTCTTCGGCTGCGCGTAGATCTTCAGCGCCTGTTCCAGCGTGATGGTGAAGATTTCCTCCTCGGAGCCGATCGACCGCGAATCGCTGCCCTTCTTCAGGTACGGGCCGAAGCGTCCGTTCTGCACGGTGATTTCGGTGCCCTCGGCATCGGTGCCAAGCACCCGCGGCAGGCTCAGCAGCTTCAGCGCGTCCTCGAGGGTGACGGTGTCCACGCTCATCGACTTGAACAGGGAACCGGTGCGAGGCCTGACCTTGGCGGGCTTCTTCGGCGGCTTGGGCTTGCCGTTCTTGTAATACTCCACCGGCTGCGCGGCCAGTTCCTCGGCCGTCGGCTCATGGATCACCTCGGTGACGTAGGCGCCGTAACGGCCTTCCTTGGCCACGATCGTCCGGCCGGTCTCCGGGTCCTTTCCAAGCTCGCGCTCGCCAGGCCCCTGGGTTTCCATCAGCTCGAGGGCTTTCTCCGGGGTCAGCTCGTCCGGAGCCAGGTCGTCGGGGACATTGGCCCGCTCCGGCTCCTCGCCGTCGCCCTCGCCGTTGCGTTCCAGATACGGGCCGAACTTGCCCACCCGCAGGGTGATTCCCTCGGCAATCTCGATCGAATTGATCCGGCGCGGGTCGATCTCGCCCAGGTCGTTCACCACGGTGTTCAGGCCGGTTTCCTTGCGGTCCCCGTAGTAGAAGCCGGAGAGCCACTCGGTCCGGCTGGCCTCGCCGCGGGCAATGCGGTCCAGGTCCTCTTCGAGTTCCGCCGTGAAGTCATAGTCGACGTAGTCGCTGAAGTACTCCTCCAGCAGCCGTACCACGGAGAACGCGATCCAGCTCGGAACCAGGGCGGGGCCGCGGGTGCGGACGTAGCCGCGGTCCATGATGGTGGAGATGGTGGCGGCGTAGGTGGACGGACGGCCGATGCCGCGGTCTTCCAGCGTCTTGATCAGCGATGCTTCGGTGTAGCGCGGCGGTGCCGATGTCTCGTGCCCCACGGCGTCGACCGCCTGCGCGTCCAGCGCGTCGCCCTTGGCGAGGTTCGGCAGGCGCCCGCCGGTGGCATCGTCCTCGTCCTCGCGTCCGGCGTCCTTGCCCTCCTCATAGGCGGCCAGGAAACCGGGGAACGTGATGACGGTGCCGGATGCGGTGAACTCCGCGTCCCGCCCGTCCCCGGCCGTGGCGCCGAGCCGCACGGTCGACGTCGATCCCTTGGCGTCGGCCATCTGCGAGGCCACCGTGCGTTTCCAGACCAGCTCGTACAGCCGGTACTCGTCGCCGGAAAGCTGGCTGCGCACCTGGCCGGGCGTGCGGAAAGAATCACCGGCGGGCCGGATGGCTTCGTGGGCTTCCTGGGCGTTCTTGTCCTTGCCCTTGTAAACGCGGCGGGCATCCGGGACATACTCGGGCCCGTACAGCTCGGAGGCCTGACGCCGCGCGGCGTTCACGGCCTGATCGCTTAGCGCCGGCGAGTCGGTACGCATATAGGTGATGTAGCCGTTTTCGTACAGCTTCTGCGCCACCTGCATGGTCGAGCGCGCGGAGAACCGAAGCTTGCGGGCCGCCTCCTGCTGCAGGGTGGAGGTGGTGAACGGCGCCGCCGGCCGGCGGGTGTAGGGCTTGTTCTCTACCGCGCGGACGGAGAAGCTGGCGCTGCGCAGGGAGTCTGCCAGCGCGGTGGCGGCCGCCTCGTCCAAATGGACGGCGGAGCGGGCCTTGAGTTGGCCCAGATCGTTGAAGTCCTTGCCGGCGGCGACCCGGCTGCCGTCGACCGAGACCAGCTTCGCCTTGAACACCCCGCCCTTGGCCGCGTCCTCCGGCGCCACGGTTGCCACCAGGTCCCAGTAGGAGGCCGCCCGGAACGCCATCCGCTCGCGCTCGCGCTCGACGACCAGCCGGGTAGCCACGGACTGCACGCGTCCGGCGGAGAGCCCCGCCTTGACCTTGCGCCAGAGCACCGGCGAGAGTTCGTAGCCGAAAAGCCGGTCCACGATCCGGCGGGTCTCCTGGGCGTCGACCAGGTCGGTGTCCACCTCGCGGACCTCGGTCAGGGCGCGCTGCAGGGCTTCGCGGGTAATCTCGCTGAATGTCATGCGGTGCACGGGCACCTTGGGCTGCAGCACCTGCAGCAGATGCCACGCGATGGCTTCGCCCTCGCGGTCACCGTCAGTTGCCAGATAGAGTTCGTCGGCGTCCTTGAGCATCGACTTGAGCTCGGACACCTTTTTCTTCTTGTCCGGAGACACCACGTAATACGGCTCGAAATCGTTCTCGATATCCACCGCGAACTTGCCGACCGACGTCTTTTTCAGCTCGGCCGGCAGGTCGGAGGGCTGGGGCAGGTCACGGATGTGCCCCATGGAAGCCGTGACCTCAAAGCCCTCGCCGAGGTACCCGGCGATGGTTTTGCCCTTGGCCGGGGACTCGACGATGACGAGTTTCTTACCGGTTTTTTCGCGGGCCTTGGCTGGCACTGTGCTCCTACGTAAAGAAAGGGTGTTGATGCGCTTGTAAATACGTCCCCCAACCCGGCGGGGTGGAGGACCGTCAGCACTAGGTTAGCCGCAACAGTACCGCGAAACAGAAAACGCCAGCGCGTGCAGCCGGCTGCCTCCGCGGCAACGGACCGCTGCCGATGCCCGCGGCAAGGCCCTAATCGTTGTCGATGTCGCCGGGCAGGAAGGAGAAGACGTAGTACAGCTTTTCCGCCCCTTCTCCCCGGTTTTCGGGATTGGTGGTCGGGCTGTATTCCAGCAGGATCTCGCCGATCCGCCGGCCGAGGTCCTTCCGCTGTTCCTCGGTCAGGTAGAACCGCCCCGTGCTGAGCGCAGCCAGGTGCCCCTCCTGCCGCCAGGTGTCCGGGTTCGGCAATTGCTTGTCCCGTTTGACGTACTTGGACAGGCGTTCGCGCAGGTCGTTCAGTTCCACATCCACCACGCCCATGGTGGCGGCACGGCTGTCCGCCACGCTGGTCACGTCCAGGCGTCCGGCGGCGGCCTGCCAGTGCCGTTCCCGGCCGTCGCCCTGGTTCACGCACCGTTTGACGAATCCCCACTTTTCCAGCGCCCGCAGGTGGTAGCTCATGGCGCTGGGCGTCAGCCCGTGCCGCTGCGCCAACTCCGTGGCGGTGGCCGGCTGCTGCGTATCAAAGAGCTCTTCGATGACCTTCAACCGCACGTTATGGGCCAGCGCACGGATGGCGCGGGCATCGGAGATATTGACCCTGTCTCCGGCCGCCGGCTCGGCCGGAGTGGCCGCCGCTGCCGTGGCCGCCCGGCCGGTCGTCGTGCTTGAAGCCTTAGTCATGATCAGTAAGTGTAATGCCGGTCACCGCTCCCGGGCGGGGCTGCCGGCCAATCCCGGACTGCAATCCGGCAACAATTTCCTATTCGCCGGCAGGCGCCAGGAAGCCGTCTGCCACCAGGTTCCGCACTTCGGCGGACAGTTGCCCGGCGAAGTCCGGCTCCTCGCGGCCCAGCAGCGCCGCCAGCGCACCGATGAGCTGGTCCACGCCCAGCTCGCCGTCGCACGCGGAAACGAACCCGGCCAACTCGGTGCTCATCAAGTTGGTCCGGCGCAGCCCCGCGCCCTGGCGCAGCAAGATGACGCCGGGATGTTCGGCGCCCGGCCGCTGGTGCCGCTCTTCGGTCACGTCCTCGGCCGCCCGCAGGTGCTGGCGGCCAAAGTCCGCGGCGTGCTCGGCCAGCCAATCGGCCCGCTCGACCGCCGCGGCCAGGTGCGGGCCGATGGGCTGTTCGATCGGATAGGTGATCTCCTCGAACCTCCGCAGCAATCCTGCGCCTGCAGCGGCGGCCGCGGCTTCGGGCAGGGAGCGGCGCAGCCACACGAGCCCGAAGCCGAGGGCCTCCACGTCCCGGGACGCGAAATCGTCCAGATAGGCGGCGTACGCGGATTCGAACAGCTCGGGGTCGCGGTTCACCGAGGCGTCCCGCAGCCACGTCTGCGCATACTGCGCCGGGCTGAGCTGCTCGCGCTGGATGACCCAGGCGTCGGTGTCCGGCGCCAGCCACTGCTCCAACCGGGCGTGCCAGCTGCCCGCGCCCGCCGGAATTTCCCAGTTGCCCAGCATCTGTGCGACGCCGCCGTCGGCCAGCACCGAGGGCAGGGAGCGGAAGAGGGTGGCCACGATGTCGTCGCCGGGCAGTCCGCCGTCGCGGTACGTGAACTGCTCGTCGGCGCGTTCGGCCGGGCGACGCGGCGTGATCACGAACGGCGGGTTGGATACCACGAGGTCGAACCGTTCCCCCGCCACCGGCTCCAACAGGCTGCCCAGCCGCAGGCTGACCCGCTCCTCCAGGTGGTCCGGGTCCAGCCCGAGGGCGCCGGCGTTGAGGGCGAGGTTGAACCGGGTGAAGGCCAGCGCCCGCTCCGAGATGTCCGTCGCGGTGGCGTGGCGGGCGTGGCCCAGCAGGTGGAAGAGCTGGATCCCGCACCCGGTGCCAAGGTCCAGGGCCCGTTCCACCTCGGTGCGGACGGTCAGCTGGGCCAGCGTCAGCGAGGCCTGGCCGATGCCCAGGACGTGATCGTGCCGGAGGACGCCGGGCCGCTGGTGCGCCCCGAGGTCGCTGGCCACCCACAGCTCGGTCTCGCCGAAGGCGTACGGGCGGAGGTCTACGGCGGCACGCCACTCACCGCCGTCGCGCTCGGTCAGCCGGAGGGCGGCGAGCCCGTCCACCCCGGTGCGCGGGAACGCCCGCGCCAGCAGCCCGGGCGGCACGCTCCGACCCAACAGCCACAGGCGCACGACGGCGGCCAGGCGGCCCTGTGCCGGATCCTCCAGCAGGCGGGCGGTGGCCAGCACGGCCGGAACCAGCTGGTCGCGGTCCAAGGCCTCCCACGCCTCGGTTCCGAGCAGCGCCGCGACGCCGTCCACGCTGTAATCCAGGGTGGTCAGGTCGGCGGCCAGGTCCGCCAGCAGCCGCCGGTCGCTGCTGGCGGGCGCATGGGGAACGTCGGAGAAATCTGCACTATCCACGGCCCAAGTCTAGTAACCCGGACAGACACGCCCCGGACCTGCCGGCCAAGGTGCCCGCGGGCCTTCAGCGCTCACAGGTCACTGCTGCCCGTGCCTCCGGGGCGGTTCCCTGATGGTTAAATGACCTCATGCTCGTCACCACCACCTACCTTGAACAGACCGATCCGGCCCAGCTGGTGCCGGGCTCGCGCCCGCTGCCGGATGATGCCGCCGTGGTGCGGGTGCGGCAGATCAGCCCCGAGTTCAGCAAGTTCCTCTACCGCAGTGTGGGCAGCAGCTGGAACTGGGCCGACCGGCTGGTGCTCACGCGCAGCGAATGGGAACAGGCAGTGCGTGCCCCCGGGGCGGAAACCTGGGTGCTGTACACCGGCAACGCTCCGGCCGGCTACGTGGAACTGTTGGGCCGGCCCGGCGAGACCGGCACCGACGTCGAAATCATGTACTTCGGCCTGTTCCCCGAGGCGATCGGCCGCGGCTTCGGCGGTGCCCTGCTAACCGAAGGCATCCGGCAGGCCTGGCAGTTGCATGGCCGCTGGGACGGGTTTCCGCCGGTGCGGCGCGTCTGGGTGCATACCTGTTCGCTGGACGGGCCGGCGGCCGTGGCCAACTACCAGGCGCGGGGCATGAGCGTGTTCAAGACCGAGGTCGAGGACACCGAACCGCAGGATGCCACGGCGGGCCTGTGGCCCGAGACCGCGAACGCCTGACCCGCCGCGGAACCTGATGCCGTTGGGTAGCCCGCGACGTCCACAAAACAGCTCCGGGACGCTCCCCTGCCCGGGGACGGACGGCCCGGATGCCGCCGGGCCACACAACGGGAGCCGGCCGGCGGCAGTCAGCAGCGGCAGTCAGGCGGCGGCAGGCTCCGGGCAGCCGTCCGGGCAGCGCAGGGTCTGCGGCTCCGCTGCGCACGCGGAACAGTACAACGTCAGCTGGCGGCAGTCCGGATTGGAACAGTTCTCGAACTTGTTGGTCGGCGCCTGGCAGCGGACACATTCCCCGATGGTCTTGGCGTCCGGCGTGAACTCCAGGTGCATGCGCTGATCGAAGACGTAGAGCGAACCTTCCCACAGCCCGGCGTCGCCGAAGGTTTCGCCGTAACGGACGATTCCGCCGTCGAGCTGGTAGACCTCCTGAAAGCCACGGTTGACCATCAGGGACGACAGCACCTCGCAGCGGATGCCGCCGGTGCAGTACGTCACCACGGGCTTGTCCTTAAGATCGTCGTACTTGCCGGAGTCCAGTTCCTTGATGAAGTCGTGGGTGGTGGCCACGTCCGGCACGATGGCGTCTTTGAACTTGCCGATCTGCGCTTCGAAGGCGTTGCGGCCGTCGAAGAAAACCACGTCTTCGCCCGCCGCCTTTTTTGCGTCGATGAGCTGGTGTAGCTCCTCGGGGCGCAGGTGCGTCCCGCCGCCGACCACTCCGCCCTGGTCCACCGTGAGCTCTCCCGGGGCACCGAAGGATACGATCTCGTCCCGAACCTTGACGCTCAGCCGCGGGAAGTCTTCCGCCCCGCCCTCGGACCACTTCACGTCGAGGCCGCGGAAGGCGGGGTATTCGCGCGTGGTTTTCACGTACTGCTTCACCGCGTTCAGCTCTCCGCCGACGGTGCCGTTGATGCCGTCCTTGGAAATCAGGATCCGGCCGCGCAGGCCGAGTTTCTCGCACAGCGCGCGTTGCCAGAGCCGGACGGCGTCCGGGTCCGGCAACGGGGTGAAAGCGTAATAAAGCACAATCCGGTTCAAAGCCACGCATCAAGGTTACGCGGTGGCCGGTAATCTGGGATTGTGACAGGGTTGTCATCGATTAGGCATGCCGCCCGCGCCCGCTGTTCGGTACAGTCCTGCTATGGGTCACGAATATACGACTGACGTCCCCGACGACGTCCTTGCCGCCTGGGTCGCCGGCTGGTCGGCCTGCCGCGGCTACTCCGCCGAAGAGGTCGACGGACACCCGGCCGTGTTGCTGGCGGACAAGACCGGGGACTGGGAGTACTTCGCGTTCGAACCCGGCGACGAGGAATTCGCCGCCGTGGCCCGCGACACCACCAAGTCACCGGGACGGATCTTCACCGTGCTGACGCGCGACGCGCAGCGGATCCATCAGCTGGCGCCGCAGCATGGGCTGCGGGTGCACCACAACGCCCAGTCGCTGATGGTCACCGACATGTCCGGCCAGGACGCCGAGGACCCGTGGTACCGCGACCCCGATTACAAGACCGAGGTCGAGAAGCACGGGAACGTCCACAAGGTCCGGGTGGTGCATGAAGGAAACGAGGCCGCCCACGGCGTCGCCGCCGCCGTCGACAATTTCGCGGTCTTCGACCACATCGAAACGGACCTTAACTACCGTAGGCGCGGGCTGGCCACGCACGTGATGCGCGCGCTGATCGCCTCCGTGCTGGAGCACATGGTGGACACCGGGCTGCTGATCGCCTCGCACGACGGCCAGATGCTGTACCGGCACCTGGGCTGGGACACGGTCTGCGATGTGATGATCCTCAAGCCCGTGGCGGAGGGCTGATCGCCTGCTGCCTGGCACACCGGTGCCGCGTGCCCACCCATGCAGGCCGGCCCACCCGTGCTGCGGGTGCTGCCCGCCGCGCCCCGGTGTGGTGACACAATGTTCGGGTGGCCCTGCACGATTCCCTGATTCCGCTGCTCGGCTCCGGTCCGGAGCCTGAGCAACTGGTGCATGTCCGCGAGCTTCCGGCCCGGGAGGCCGTGGTCGAGCCGTGGCCGGAGTGGGTCCACGGTGACATCCGTGCCGCCTATGCCTCGCTCGGTGTGCACGAGCCGTGGCGCCATCAGGTGCGCGCCGCCGAGGGTGCCCATCAGGGCCGCCATACGATCATTGCCACGGGAACTGCCTCCGGAAAGTCGCTGGCCTACCAGGTGCCGGCCCTGGACGCCATCCACCGGACGGCCTTGGCAGACACCGTCAGCCTCGAGCCGAGCGGCGCCGTCGCCCTGTACCTGGCCCCGACCAAGGCGTTGGCGGCCGACCAGCTGGCGGCGATCAAGGCGCTGAAGCTGCCCACCGTGCGGGCGGAAACCTACGACGGCGACACCGATCCGGGTGCCCGCCGCTGGATCCGGGACCATGCCAACTTCGTGCTGGCCAACCCGGACATGCTGCACTTCGGGATCCTGCCCAACCATGCCTGGTGGGCACGGTTCTTCCGCCGGCTGCGGTTCGTGATCATTGACGAGGCGCACAGTTACCGCGGTGTCTTCGGCTCGAATGTTGCCAATCTCGTGCGGCGGTTGCGCCGCGTCTGCGCCAGTTACGGGGCGGACCCCGTATTCATCGGCGCTTCCGCCACCTCCGCGGACCCCGCAACCTCCTTCGGTCGGCTGATCGGCGCGGAAGCAGAGGCGGTGACCGAAGACTGCTCGCCGCACGGCTCCACGACCGTAGCGTTCTGGGAACCCCAGCTCACCGAGCTCAAAGGCGAGAACGGCGCCAAGGAACGGCGCACGGTGGTTGCCGAGACCTCCGATCTGCTGGCCAATCTCGTCGCGGCGCAGGTGCGTACCATCGCCTTCATCAAGTCCCGCCGGGGTGCCGAGACGATTTCGTCCATCACCAAACGGCTGTTGGACGACGTCCACCCCTCGCTGCCCGGGCGGGTGGCTGCCTACCGCTCCGGCTACCTGCCGGAGGAACGCCGCGAGCTGGAAGCCAAGCTCAGGTCGGGGCAGCTGCTGGGCGTCTCGAGCACCTCGGCGCTTGAGCTGGGCATCGACATCTCCGGACTGGACGCCGTCCTGGTCGCGGGGTGGCCGGGCACCCGCGCCTCCTTGTTCCAGCAGATCGGCCGCGCCGGCCGGTCCGGGCAAGACGCGCTGGCTGCCTTCGTGGCCAGCGACGATCCGCTGGACACGTACCTGGTCCACCACCCCGAGGCCGTCTTCGACGTCTCCGTGGAGGCGACCGTTTTCGACCCGTCGAACCCCTACGTCCTGGGACCACACCTGTGCGCCGCGGCCCAGGAGCTTCCGTTGACGCCCGCGGACATCGGGCTGTTCGGCGCCGCGGCTCCCGGCCTGCTCGACCAGTTGACGGCCGACGGCTATCTCCGGCGCCGGCCGGCCGGCTGGTACTGGACCCATCCGGAAAGCGCGGCGGCCATGGTGAACCTGCGGGCCGACGGCGGCGGGCCCATCAGCATTGTCGAAACGGAATCCGGGACACTGCTCGGGACCATGGACTCCCCGCAGTCGCACTATCAGGCACACAACGGCGCCGTGTACGTGCACCAGGGCACGACATACGTCGTGGATGAACTGAACGAGCAGGACCACTGCGCGATGGTGACCCGGGGAAATCCGGACTACTACACCCAGGCCCGCGACGTCACGCAGATCGAAGTGCTCGGCGCGCAGCGAACCGAGCAGTGGGGCGAAGTCCAGGCCTGTTTCGGCGACGTCAAGGTCACCACCAAAGTCGTCTCCTTCCAGCGCAAGGCCTTCATCTCCAACGAGATCCTGGGCGAAGAGCCGCTGGATCTTGGTGCCAGGGAACTGTTCACCAAGGCCGTCTGGTTCACCATCGGCGAGCAGCAACTAACGTCGGCGGGGTTGGTCGCGGCCCGTGTGCCCGGTGCCCTGCATGCGGCCGAACATGCCGGCATCGGGCTGCTCCCGCTGGTGGCCTCCAGCGACCGGTGGGACATCGGCGGTGTATCGACGGCACTGCATGCCGATACCGGCAAGCCGACCATCTTCGTCTACGACGGGCATCCCGGCGGCGCAGGCTTCGCCGAGCGGGGCTTTGAGGCAGCCAGGATCTGGCTGGCGGCCACCCGGGACGCCATCCGGTCCTGCGAGTGCGAAACGGGCTGCCCCTCCTGTGTGCAGTCCCCCAAATGCGGCAACAAGAACAATCCCTTGGACAAGTCGGGGGCGGTCACGCTGATCGAGGCTCTGCTTTCCCAAGCTGGCCCTGCCCCTGCCGACAGGCACCAGGCGGCCGTCGCCTAACCGAGGGGCACCGCCGCCCGCCTGACTCGGCATACACTGCACGCGCCAGGTGGGAAACAGTGCTTCGTCCGCGCTGCCGATGGTTATCGCCTTGGGGCTGCCCACCCCACGCTGTTGATGGCTTACCCGCCCGGTGGTGGCCCCGCACGTGCCCGGCCCTCGGCATGTGTCCACTGTCCGTCAAGCCACCCCAGCACGTCGGGCAGTCGGGTCCGGGTCCGGACGTCGACCACCACACCGCCGGGTCCGGAACGGCGGCACGCCAGCAGCTCGGCGTCCTGCTTGCGTGCCACGTCTGCGGCCAGGGTACATGGTTCGCCGGCCAGCAGGCCGCGGGCAGCATCGGCGCCGGCCAAGGCAGCCAGGTCGGCCGCCTTCCCCGCCCGCGCCGATGCCAAGCCCGCCTGCATCACCGTAACGAGCACCGCGAGCATCAGGCACAGCATGAGCACCAGCCCCACCGACAGCACCGTTCCGGCGCCGCGGTCCGTGCCGTGCGGTCCGGTGACGCCAGCGCCGGCGCCGTCGCCGTGGTCAGTGCTGTCCGGTCCGGCTGTTCCGAAACCGGCACCCGCACCGGGTGGTGCGGCACGGGGCGCCGGCCGTCGCTTAGCCGGCTCCATTTCCTGCGCCTGACGGAATCACCGGCCCGCCGGTCGGCTCGGCAGGCGCGGTTGCCCGGGCCTCCAGCGTCCAGCCGCCAACCCCGGGCCATGGACCGGATACGTGAGCAGAGACATGGACCGTAACCCAGCCGCCGCCGCTGCCGGACGCCAACGTAGCGCCGTCCCCGGCGATGGAGCGGACCGTGTGGGCGGCTGCTGTCTCCGGCTCGCCGCGGCCGAGCTGCCGGACCGCCGCCTGTGCGGCCTTCTCCACATTCAGCTGTGCTGCTCCGGCGGCCGCACCGGCCAGCAGGAAAGCCAGCACGACGACGACGGAGGGCAGGACAACGGCGAACTCCGCCGTGACACTGCCGCGCTCGCCGGCGCGCTGGGCGGCCGGGGCACGCCGGCCGGTGCTGGAGCGGGCGGGGCGGCACACAGACATCGGTCAGACCGCCCTCAGCGCCAGCTCCACCAAATCCGTGAGCATGCCGCGGACTTCGCCGCTTCGCAGGATCAGGACCAAGAGACCGGCGAACGCCACCGCGGCAAGCGTCGCGATGGCATACTCGGCGGTGGCCATTCCGGCTTCGGAGCCGATCAGGTGCCGCCAGTTTCTCCGGGCGAGCCTGTTCCGACCGCCTGCCGGGAAGTCAATGACATCCGCCTGACTGCCGGGGCCGTCTGGCGCCGCGGGCAGTAGTGCCGCCGCAGGCCGTTGTGCCGCGGCGTTCCCGGTCGGTTCCGCTGATGGGGATGGTTGCGTCACCGCGGTCGGCTGAGCCGGCGCGGGTGGTTGCGCCGCCGCGGACGGTTGCCTCGCCGTGGCCCCGGGTGGTTGCGCCGCCGCGATCTGTCGCGCCGTCTTGTCCCCGGGTAGTTGCACTGCAGGGTTCGGCGGCAGCGAACGTGGTGTGCGGTCCCGGATTTCGGCCAGTGACAACATGTTTTCCTCCTAAATGAGACCGCGGGATTGCGGTTATTCGAGCTTCCCCGACCGCGCCAGGAGCCCGGCACCGCCGGCTCGGTCCCGGTGCACACTCCGGGATAAAGCCTGCGCTGTGGAGGAGTGCTTACAGCTTGGGCACGAGGGCGACGAGCACCGGCACGACGCCCAGCGCAATGAAGGCCGGAAGGGCGCACAGCCCCAGCGGAAGTACAAGCCGGGTGCCGAGCGCGGCCGCACGCTGCTGGTCTTCCTGATGCCCGCGCCGCCGCAGCTGGTCGGCTTGGGCAAAGAGCACCGCCGCCGAGGGCGCACCCGTTGCGGCACCGAAGCGCAGGGAGTCACGCAACACGTGCAGTCCGGAACCGCTCTCTGCGAGCGCCCAGGCCTCCTGCCAGTCCACGCCCAGCAACAACGCCGAGGCGACCTGGTCCAAAGCCGTCTTCGTCGTTCCCTGGCTGGTGGCAGCGAGGGCAGCAACGGCGTGAGGCAAGGGAAGTCCCGCTGCCAGCATCGCGCCCAACAAGTCCAGGTGCAGGGCCGGATCGTCGGGCGCTTCGTCCCTGCCGCCACCTTTCCGGGTTCCGCCTGAAACCAGCGGCCGCTGCGCGGGGATGCGGCGGGCGCCGACCAGTCCCGGATACAGCAGCCAGGCAGCAGCAAAGAGCAGTACACCGGTCAGCACCGGAATCACAGGCCCTCCCTTCCGGCAGCATGGCGCACGAGCTGCCGGGACCAGAAACGTGCGCCGACCATGAGCGCCGTCCCGGTGACCAGGACCGGCCACCCCGTCGGTGACAGCAGCAGCGTGGCGACGGGGTCGGCACCCATCGCGGCGCCGAGCCCAAGTCCCAGCAGCGGCAGCCACCCGAGCAGGGCCGCGGTGGCCTTGGGTCCCGCCAGCGCGATTCTGCGCGCAGCCCTGGCATCAAGCCGATGCTGCAGGTGCCGCGCATAATTCTCCAGCAGCAGGGACAGTGGTGCCCCGGTCCTCTCGGAAACCTCCCAGCAGGAAGCCAAATCATGCCACATCCGTTGCGCGGCGGCGGCCTCGGGTCGTACCCGCCGGCCGTCGCCCGGCCCCTGCCTCCGCAGAACCGGTCCGATTCCCAGCCCCAAATCCGCGGCCTGTGCTGCCGCCTCAAGGGTCGGGAGCAACAGCCCCACTTCCCGCGCTGCCGCACCCGACGCCGGCCCTGTTCCGTCCCGCCGTCTTGAGCCGGGCGCGGACCGGTCTGGCAGTCCCGTTGCGGCGTAGAACGAGAGCATATCCGGCCAGAGCTGGGCCGGCGTGCGCCCGGAACTCAACAGCGCGGCCAGCTGCCGCACGAAGAGGGGCAGCAGGTCCAATTCGGCGCCGGCGGACCGGCGCCGCGTCCCGCTGCCGGCCAGGGTACGCCTTGGGCCGCGGCGCGCCTCCGCCGACCGGGATCCGCGACCCGGCCTCAGCAACAGGCAGGCGGCCGCACTCAACAGGAATACCGCGAGGCCGGTCACGGGAACAGCCGTTCGCTGAGTTCGTCTGATCCGGGCGAGTGCCTGATGCCGGCTCCGTCAGCGGCCAGCGCCGGAATGGTCTGCAAGCCACCCGAAGGATCGCGCCGCAGCAGGCAAATCTCCCGCACGCAGCGCCCTTCCCCGGTCCGGTGCATCGAGATCACCAGGTCCAGTGCGCTCGCCGCCTGAAGTACGACCGCTTCGGCGCTCATCCCGGCGAGCGCGCCCATGGCCGCCAGCCTGGCCGGGACGGCCGCGGCGGAGTTTGCGTGGATGGTGCCGCCGGCTCCGGCGTGGCCGGTGTTCATCGCCGCAAGGAACTCGCGGACCTCGGCTCCCCGGCACTCTCCGACCACCAGCCGGTCCGGCCGCATCCGCAGGGCCTGCCGAACCAGTTCCGCCATGCCGATCGACCCGGTGCCCTCGACGTTGCTGGTCCGGCTCTGCAGGCCCACCACATGCGGATGGTCCGGGGCCAGTTCGGCGGCATCCTCGACCAAGACCATCCGTTCCTGCGGGCCGGCGACCCCCAACATCGCCGAAAGCAAGGTCGTCTTGCCTGACCCGGTGGCTCCGCAGATCAGGAAGTTCAGGCGCTGCCCGACGACGGCTTCGAGATAGGGCTGCCACTGCGGCGCGGCGGTGAGCAGTTCCGCGAGCGTGAAGCGGCGCGGACGATGGAGCCGGATCGAGAGCAGCGTCCCGCCGGTCGAAACCGGTGGCAGCACGGCATGGACCCGGTAACCCGCAAGGCGCACATCCGCGCACGGGTTCCCATCGTCGAGCCTGCGCCCGCCGGCTGCGACCAGGCGTACGGCCAGCGCCCGGACCTCGGCGTCG
Source organism: Arthrobacter sp. Y3223166 (assembly GCF_059090935.1). Taxonomy (NCBI): domain Bacteria; kingdom Bacillati; phylum Actinomycetota; class Actinomycetes; order Micrococcales; family Micrococcaceae; genus Arthrobacter; species Arthrobacter sp. Y3223166. Next base: position 20,569 of record NZ_JBNHGE010000024.1, read on the forward strand.
CCGGCGAAAGCGACGGGGGCACGGAGCAGACCGCCGTCGCCGTCGGTCCAGACGTCCTGCGGACCATTCACCAGGATGTCCGTGGCTCCCGCATCCGCCAGCGGTTGCAGCGGCCCCAGTCCGCGCAAGTCTGCGGCCAGTGAGTCCACCGCCTGCAGCGTCCCGGCCGTTCCCAGCAAACGGCCGCTCGACTGAACGGCTGCTGCCAGTCGGGCTCCCGTCACCGGCGATGGATCGGAGAGCACCGCGCGGCGGAAGGGCTCCAAACCGATGGCGGAGACCGCTGCCGGGGCAGCCCGCCTGCGTCCCGCCCCGTTCATGACCCGCTGCCCTGCCCCGGTGCGGGGTTCAGGCGCGCCAGCAGGCCGGCGCACAACGCGCGGATCCGCCTGTTCGAGGCCAGATCCAGCAGGCGCCCTCCCCGCTGTGCCGCCGGGACCGCGCGCAGGTGCGGCACATAGCCGGCCAACGGCACCCCCAGCTCGTCGGCGATCAGCTGTTCGTCGGCTCCGGCCGGCAACGGTCCCCGCACAACCAAGTGCAGGTTTGTTCCGGCTTCGGCCGCTGCCGCCGCGGCCGCCGCGGCCCGCAGGGAGCGGCTGTCCGTCCGGGCCAGCAGCACAGTATCGTTGGCCGGAGGCCCGGTCTGGGGCGGTCTCCTCAGCCGTCCGGTGTCGACAACCACCAAGCCGAAAGCGCCTGACGCGGCCGCCATGATCTCCGCCGCCGCCCCGTCCTGCGGGGTGCCGTGCAGGACGGGGTCCCCTGTCCCCGGCCAAGACAGCAGGGAGAATCCGCCGGTCGCCGGCAAGGACGCCGCCAGTTGGACCGGGTTCACCGTTCCCTGCACCGCCGCCAGATCCGGCCAGGTCAGGCCCGGGACGTCGGCGGCACCCAGGGCCGCCGAGAGCCCTCCGCCGAGCGGGTCGTCGTCCACCAAGACCGTGGCCGTTCCCGAGCGGGCAGCCTCCGCGGCCAGCCAGGCGGCCAGGGCAGAGGCCCCTACTCCACCGCTGGCCCCGTGCACGGCAACCACCTTCCCGGCCGTTTCACGCCGCCAGGTCCGGCTCAGGTATTCCGCCAGCCACACCGCACCCTCGGGCAGCACCGCCACCCGCCCGGCCCCCGTGGAGGCCGCCAGATCCCAGAGGGCCGGTGCCTCGTCGATGAATCCGACCACGATGATGTCCCCGTTGGTCCGCTGCACCCGGTGATGCCCGGCGGTGCCCAGCAGCATCGGGGCGGCCCCACGAGCGGCATCATCCGGGGCCCCCTGCAATCCGTCGGGGCGTCCGTCGGGGCGAAGTGCCAGCCCGGCCGCCGCGGCGATCCTGGCCACTTCATCCCGCAGCCGGTCGGTGCCGCCGACGAGGACGACGTCCGTCGCTTCCGCGGGTTTCCAGCGGGACCGCTCCGCGGCGGTGTGGTGTCCTGGCATGCCCCGATCTTCGCTGAACTCCCGGCCCGCGCCCGCCACGACAACTCCGGATGTGGGCCGCAAGGGACGGCTTGGGGCGTGTGGAGGACCGGTCGGTGCAGAATTGAGGTGTGTACATGGTCCTGGCCTCCGCCGCGCGGAACATTTCCGTGCCGGAGGGCACAGAACCCGTCGCTTACCTGCAGCGCACCGACGCGCACGGCACCCCCTCCGGGCCGCCCGTCGTCGTGCCTCAGGGACGACTCGCCTCGACGGTTCGAAGCCTGGACGGCGAGGGACCCCGCTGGGTCTTCGAAGCCACGCGCGCCGCGTATCAGCCGCTGCTGGCCGCCGGCACGGGCGTGGACCGCAGCCACGATCTCACGCTCGCCCGCAACATCCTGGCCCTGTCGGTCCACGCCCCGGACACCGGGTATGTCCGCACGCTGCGGGAGGCGCCGGCCGCGCATCAGGACGAAGAGCTGCCGCGTCAGCTACCGCCGCCGCAGCAGTCCCCGGACCAGTTCACCCTCTTTGACGAACCACAGCCCGGCGGCACCGACCTGGAGGACCTCGTGGCCGAGCTGCAGGACCAGTTGGCGGCCGTGGCCGCGTCGGTCCACCGCGGCCGGCTGCAGCTGCTGCTGGCGGCCGAATCGGCAGGCGCCCTGATCGCCACCGAGATGGAGCACGCCGGCGTGCCGTGGCGCGAGGACGTGCACCTGGCCATCCTTACGGACCAACTGGGGGCACGCCCGCGGGAAGGCCAGCGGCCGGACAAGCTGGAGGAGCTCGCCGTCAGGCTCGGACAGGAGCTGGCCAATCCCACGTTCAACCCCGACTCCCAGCAGCAGCTCATCCGCGCCCTGCACCGGGCCGGCATCGAGGTCAAAACCACCAGCTCCTGGGAATTGAAGCAGCACACCCATCCGGCAATCGAGCCGCTGCTGCAATACCGCAAGCTCGCCCGCCTGTTCACTGCCAATGGCTGGGCCTGGTTGGACGCCTGGGTCCGGGACGGCCGCTTCCGGCCCGAGTACGTAGTGGGCGGCGTGGTCACCGGGCGATGGGCATCACGCGGCGGCGGGGCCCTGCAGATACCCGGGCAGATCCGGGACGCCGTCCGCCCTGACCCCGGCCACAAGCTCATCGTCGCGGACGCAGCGCAGCTGGAACCCCGGGTGCTGGCGGTGCTGGCGCAGGACGAGGCCCTGGCAGCGGCCGGCCGTGGCAAGGATCTCTACCAGGGCATTGCCGACGCCGGATTCGGCGGCGACCGTGCCAAGGCGAAGATCGCGATGCTCGGGGCCATGTACGGTGCGACCACCGGCGAGTCCGGCCGGCTGATGCCCCAGCTCACCCGGACGTATCCGCAGGCCATCGCGGTGGTCGAGCGCGCGGCCCGGGCCGGCGAGGCGGGGCAGGTGGTCAGCAGCTACCTGGGCCGCAGCTGCCCTCCGCCGTCGGAACGCTGGCTGGCCTCCCAACGCACCTCCACGGCCGAAGAGCAGCGACGGGCCGATACCTTGGCCCGCAGCCGCGGCCGCTTCACCCGCAACTTCGTGGTGCAGTCCACGGCCGCTGAATGGGCGCTGTGCTGGCTGGCGGAATTACGACGGCGGCTGCGCGCCTGCGCGGCGGAAGGAACCTTCGTGGGGGACATGGTGTTCTTCCTTCACGACGAGGTCATGCTGCACGTCCGCGAGGACCGTGCCCAACTGGCCTGCCGGCTGGTGGAGGAATCCGCAGCTGCCGCCACCCGCCTGGTCTTCGGCGCCATCCCTGTGGCCTTCCCGGTCAGTGTGGCGGTGGTCGATTCCTACGCCGACGCCAAGTAAGGCAGCGTGCCTCCCCCAGCAGGCCACCGGACCATGACCGTCAGCCGGCCGCAGGCCACAGGGCGCGGACCATGACCGTCAGCCCGGCCGGAGGGGCGCGGGCAGCCGTCAGCCGGTTACAGGGCGCGCGGGGCAGCCGTCAGCCGGCCGCAGGGCGCGGGGCGATCGGTGCCGGGATTTCGCGCGACCTGTCCCAGTCCAACGACCATCCCAGGTCGTCAAACAGGTGACTGAGCAGTATGGCGGTGAAGCCCCAGACCACCACTCCGTGGACCAGGAACGCGGGGCTGCGGAAAACCTGGCCGCCGCGGCGGAGCACCGACATCCGCCGGTTGGCAGGATCCAGCAGGTCGGCGACCGGCACACGGAAGACCTGCGCCGACTCGGCAAAGTCGACCACGTCGACCGGCGAGGGAGCGGCCCACCAGGCCAAGACCGGCGTCACCAAAAAGTTGCTGACCGACAGCGGGATGTCCGGCAGGACACCCAATACTTCGACGCCGGCCGCGTCCAGGCCTGTTTCCTCGACCGCTTCGCGGACCGCCGCGGCGGCGGGTCCGTCGTCGTCGGGGTCGATGCGGCCGCCCGGAAACGCCACCTGCCCGGGATGCGAGGAGAGGCCCGCGGCGCGTTCCACGAAGAGCAGGTCAAGATCATCCGGGACGGCCGAATCGTGGAAGTGGGCCGGTGCGTCGTCCAGGGCGCCGAAGAGCAGGAGCACCGCGGCCGGGCGCGCCGTCCCCTGGTCAAGCGCGACGTCGTACCAGCGCTCCCGTTCGCGGACGGAGAGCCGCTGGTCCATCGGCAGCTCCACCAGCCGCTGCAGGTCCTGCTTGGCGCTCATCGTCAGGCTCCCAGCGGAAAGCCCGCTGCGCGAAGCTCCCGCCTCGTCTCCCCGGCCATCATCCGGGCCAGCAGTTCTTCGCGTCCCGGCGCGAGTTCATACTTCAGCAGTTTCCGCGCCTTCTCCGGGTCCACCTCTCCCTCGCCGTAGGACGGGCACCATTGGGCGACGGGACAGGCGCCGCACGCCGGCTTCCGGGCGTGGCACACCCGGCGGCCGTGAAAAACAACACGGTGCGAGAGCATGGTCCAGTCCCTGGGCTCGAACAGCTCCGCAACATCAAATTCCACCTTGACCGCGTCGGTGGACCCGGTCCACCCAAAGCGGCGGGACAACCTGAGGAAATGCGTATCCACGGTGATCCCCGGGATCCCAAACGCATTGCCCAGCACCACATTCGCCGTCTTTCGGCCGACGCCGGCGAGCTTGACCAGGTCGTCCAGGTTTCCCGGCACCTCGCCGTCGAACTCGTCGACGATCTGGTTGGCCATCTTCAGCAGGCTCTGGGACTTGGCCCGGAAAAAGCCCGTGGGCTTGATCAGCTCCTGCAGTTCGGCCTCATCGGCTGCTGCGAGGGCGCGGGCATCCGGGTAGCGCTGGAAGAGCACCGGAGTGGTCATGTTGACCCGGACGTCGGTGGTCTGCGCGGAGAGGATGGTCGCCACGAGCAGCTCGAAGGGGTTGGAGAAATCCAGTTCCGCCACCGCATACGGGTAGTGTTCGGCGAGCTCCTTGTTGATCCGCCGGGCGCGGCGTTTGCGCGCCAGCAGGGACTCTTCGGTCTTGCGCCGGCGGGTGGCCGGCGCCCGATCAGGCACGCTCAATGTTCGTCAGGTCCCTCAACACGCCCACCCGGCCGTCCGTGTGCTGCACCAGGAATTCGTCGCCGCGGTCCTGCAGCGCCAGGATCCACGACCCGGGCTCCACCGTGAACATGACCTGGCCGGTGTTCTCGTCCAGCACCGGGCGGGTGCGCCCGACGGCGAACCAAAAGGCCTCGTATTCCCCTTCGGCTTCCTCGTCCTCGTAGTGTTCCCTGGTGGCGCTGATGGGAGCAGACGCCGAGGCAGCGTCGGCGCCGGCGCGGGCGGTTACCTTCTCCCCGACCGACGGCATGGCCGTGGTGGCTGCTGTCGTCGTCTGGTTGGCGGCAGCGGGTGTGGCGGCACTGGCTCCGGCCCCGGTGGGCTTGGCGGCTGCACCGCCGACGGCCGCACCGGCGGCCGGCTCGGCGGCTGCACCACCGACGGGCCCGCCGGCGGGAACGGCCGACTGGTCCTGCCGTTCGGCTGCGCCATGCTCGCCTGTGCCGCCGGCAAGATCCGCGGCCCCGGTGCGGCCCGTTGTGGCAGGCTCCCGGGATTGCCGGCCGCCGGCGGACGCGGCAGATCCGCCCACCACAGTTCCGGCGGAGTAGCCGACGTCCGTGGCCACGCCGCTCGCCGAGGACGCGGCGGCGCGCGCAGTTGCGGATCCGCTCGCATCGGCGGTCACGGGGATGCCGACGGCCTCACCGTCTGCCGCCCCCGGCGACAGGGAATCGTCCGGTTCAAGGTCCTCGGCCCGCTGCGTGCTGATCGGGCTGGCGTCGGTGTCCCGTCCCGACGCGATCGTCGCGGTGCCGGTGCCGGTGCCGTGTTCCGGCGAGTTCATGGCGTGGGCGGCCGCGGCGGCGCCTGCCACTCCGGCCGCTCCCTTACCCGAGGGTGCAGCGAACTGCCCGGTGGAAGGTTGTTGCGCTCCGGCGTAGTGTGCGCCGGACGGAGCAGGTGCTGCGGAACCGGCGGGGACCCCTGCGCCCCGCGCTTCCGCCGCATCGTCAATCCGGACGGCACCTGCCCTGGCCGTTCCCTGGCGGGCGGCTCCGCTGTGGCCGGCCGGTTGTCCGACCCCCGTCTGGTTCGCGCCGGGCTGGTTCGCGCCGGGCTGCCCGGTGGCGGGCTTGGGTTGCTTCGGCCGGGGTGCAGCCGGAACAGCGTCGCGCGCCACGGGGTGGGCGACGGCCTCGGGACGGCCGGCGAAATCGACGGCAAGCTGCGGAATCCAGCGCGCGCAAACGGTTCCCGCAAAGAGCACCACCGCGCCGATGAATCCGATGACTCCGCTAACGCTGAAGACGGTAACGATCGTCAGGAAGTAGAACGCCAGCGCCAGCGAAGCGACCACCGAGGCAAATTGGTCGACCGACAAAGAGCCCACCCGCAGCGGCGTCTGCGGGGCCAGCCGCCGCACGACAAACAGGACCAAGACCACCGCCGGAAGCAGGATGCCCAGCCCCAGTTGGAACAGGCCGCCTGAATTCCATAGGTTCACGCCGATGCCCTGGAGAACTTGCAGGGGCATCACCGACGAGAGGAAAAGCAGGACGATGCCGGCGCCCACCACCATGTCTCGCACGGTGAACGGGCCGGCCACCGCAGTTCCTGCCGTGCCGTGGGTCTGGGAGCTCTGGGACATCTTCGATCCTCCGGTCGTTTACGGTTGCAGCGCGGGCCGGGCCCGCCGTGGGTCTTTGCGGGTTGCACCGCGGGCTTGGGCCGCCGCGCAACCTTCTGGCGCTGGTCTCAGCGTAGTCAAGGAACCCACCCTTCACTAGCCGGATTCCCGCGGGCGACGGCGCCACCGGGTGCCGTTCACCGCAGATTCACCTCCATTTACATCGTGCAGTGTGACGCTCAACACCGCCGACGGCGCACAAAGGATTAGGCTGGCAAGCAGCAGGTGCGCCCGGCTGACAAGCCGGGGGCACGCCAATGACCCAGCACGACGAAGGGGCCCCCACATGTCTGAAGCCAACGGAACGCAGTCGACCGCCGCCACCGGCGACGCCCTGGAAAACCTGCTCCACGAGAAGCGTAGATTTGCGCCCAGCGCTGAATTCGCCGCCGCAGCCGTAGCCAAACAGGACGTTTACGCGGACGCAGAGGCGGACCGCCCGGCTTTTTGGGCCAAGCAGGCCCGCGAGGTCCTCTCGTGGGACACGGACTTCAGCCAGGCGCTGGACTGGTCGGACGCCCCGTTTGCCAAGTGGTTCGTCGGCGGCGAGCTGAACGCGGCCTACAACGCTTTGGACCGGCATGTGGAGAACGGGCTGGGCGACCGGGTGGCGATCCACTTCGAAGGCGAGCCCGGCGACACCCGCACGTACACCTACGCCCAGTTGACCGAGGAAGTGAAGAAGGCCGCCAACGCGTTCGAGTCCCTCGGCGTGGCGAAGGGCGACCGGGTCGCCGTCTACCTGCCGATGATCCCGGAGGCCGTGATCAGCATGCTGGCCTGCGCCCGGATCGGGGCGGTGCACTCGGTGGTGTTCGGCGGTTTCTCCGCCGACGCGCTGCGCTCCCGCGTCGATGACGCCGAGGCCAAGCTGGTGGTCACCGCCGACGGCACCTGGCGCCGCGGCAAGCCGTCCCCGCTGAAGCCCGCCGTGGACGAGGCGCTCTCCGCCCCCGGCCACACGGTAACCAACGTGGTGGTGGTCAAGCGCAACGGCGAACCCGTGGACTGGCACGAGGGTCGCGATGTGTGGTGGGCGGACACAGTGGAGACCGCCTCGGCCGAGCACACGCCCGTGCCGCACGACGCCGAGCACCCGCTGTTCATCCTCTACACCTCCGGCACGACCGGGAAGCCCAAGGGCATCCTGCACACCACCGGCGGCTACCTGACCCAGTGCGCCTACACGCACAAGGTGGTGTTCGACCTGAAGCCGGAGACGGACGTGTTCTGGTGCACCGCGGACATCGGCTGGGTCACCGGCCACTCCTACGTCACCTACGCCCCGCTGATCAACGGCGCCACCCAGGTGATGTACGAGGGCACCCCCGATTCCCCGCACCAGGGCCGCTGGTGGGAGATCGTGGAAAAGTACAAGGTCTCCATCCTCTACACCGCCCCGACGGCGATCCGCACCATGATGAAGTGGGGCGAGGAGATCCCGGCCAAGTACGACCTGTCCTCCATCCGGGTGCTCGGTTCGGTCGGCGAACCCATCAACCCGGAGGCCTGGATGTGGTACCGCCGGGTCATCGGCGGCGACAAGGCACCGATTGTGGACACTTGGTGGCAGACCGAAACCGGTGCGCACATGATCGCCCCGCTGCCCGGAATCACCGCCGCCAAGCCCGGTTCCGCGCAGGTCGCGATCCCCGGCATCGCCGTCGACGTCGTGGACGAACTTGGCGACTCCGTCCCGGACGGCCACGGCGGCTACCTGGTGATCCGCGAGCCCTGGCCGGCCATGCTGCGCGGCATCTGGGGCGACCCGGAACGGTTCAAGGAAACCTACTGGTCCCGCTTCGAGAACATGTACTTCGCCGGCGACGGCGCCAAGAAGGACGAGGACGGCGACATCTGGCTGCTCGGCCGGGTCGACGACGTCATGAACGTCTCCGGCCACCGCCTCTCCACCACCGAAATCGAGTCGGCGCTGGTCTCCCATCCCGCCGTCGCCGAGGCCGCCGTCGTCGGCGCCAAGGACGAAACAACCGGCGAGGCTGTCGTGGCGTTCGTCATCCTGAGAGGAGGCGCGGCGGAAGACCCGGACATCGTCGCCACCCTCCGCGCCCACGTCGGCAAGGAAATCGGACCCATCGCCAAGCCGCGCACCATCCTGGTGGTGCCGGAACTTCCCAAGACCCGCTCCGGTAAGATCATGCGCCGCCTGCTCAAGGACGTGGCCGAAGGACGCGAGGTCGGCGACGCCACCACCCTGGCGGACAACACCGTCATGCAGCAGATCGCGACCTCGCTGAAGGCCTGACGCCCGGACAGTCGGCTGAATGCCGTGGCCCTCCCGCCCCTGGCGGCGGGCGGGCCACGGCATCACACCGCGAGGCCAGGACGCCCCGCTGGAACAGGTCAGCTCCCCCGAGACGCGATTGAGGCATAGTAAAAGGCATGACTGCAGATATCCCCGGCACCCGCCGCGTCCTGATCCTCAACGGCCCCAACCTGAACCTGCTGGGCACGCGGGAACCGGACGTCTACGGCACCGCCACGCTGGCCGACGTCGAGCGGCTCGCCACCGACGCCGCGGCCGCCCGCGGCTGGACCGCCGAGTGCGTGCAGTCCAATCATGAAGGGGAGCTGATCGACGCGGTCCACGCCGCCCGAGGCACGGCCGATGCGATCGTCATCAATCCCGGCGGCTACAGCCACACGTCCGTGGCACTGCGCGACGCCCTCTCCGGCGTGGCCCTCCCGGTGGTCGAAGTTCACATCAGCAACATCCACCGGCGAGAAGAGTTCCGCCACCACTCCTACATCTCCGGCATCGCGGACGCCGTCATCGCTGGCGCGGGCATCACCGGCTACCGGCTGGCGGTCGAATACCTCGCCGAGGCCCTGTAGCGGAGCGGCCGCGGCGACGATGGGTGGACAGCGAGGGGACACCGCCGGCTGGTACCGGAACTTCGGCGTGCACGAGGCCGCAGGCCAGTCCCCGGTGTACGTCGAATGGGCCCTGGGCATCAGCGACGATCCCGAGGTCCTGGCGCTGATCGACGCCCTGCCCGCGTCGAAGCGCCAGCCCAACCTGATCCTGGCGGCCTCCCGCTCCCTTGGCGCCGGCGCGACGGAGTACGCGGGCTTCCGCGACTTCCTGCTGTCGCGGTGGGACGCGGTCCGGGAGGTGGCACTGGCGCGCACCACGCAGACGAATGAACCCGGCCGCTGCGCCGTTTTCCTGCCGTCCCTGGCGGCCATCGCCGCCTCCGAAGCCAAGCCGCTGGCGCTGATCGAGGTGGGCGCCTCGGCGGGGCTGTTGCTCTATCCCGACCTGTACCGCTACCAGTACGACGGCGGTGCGGTCCTCGCGCCGCGGTCCTCGCCTGCCGCCCGGGCCGGGGCGGAAACGGCGCCCTCCGGGGCTGCGGCGGAATCGGCGTCCGCGGGGGCCGGGGCGGAAGCCGCGCCCGCCGGCGGTGAAGCTCAGCCGCCGCTGCTGGAATGCTCCACCTCCGGCCGGCCGCCGCTGCCCGAGTCGCTGCCCGAAGTCCGCTGGCGCGCCGGAATCGACCTGAATCCGCTGGACCTTAACGATGCCGACGACGTCGCCTGGCTCGAGGCCCTGATCTGGCCGGGGCAGGAGTTCCGCATCCGTCGGCTGCACCAGGCCATCGAGGTTGCCCGCCGCACACCGGCCCGGCTGGTGGCCGGCGACCTGACCCAGCAGCTGCCGGCACTGGTGGCCCGGGCGCCCGGGGATGCCGCCGTCGTCGTCTTCCATTCGGCAGTGCTGGCCTACCTGCCCGAGCCGGACCGTCGGCGGTTCCGCACCCTGGTGGAGGGGCTCATCCGTGAGCGGGGCGTGCACTGGCTCGCGCACGAAGGTCCCGGCGTGATGCCGCTGCCGGATGGTGACTCCGGCATTCCCGGCCTGGACGACCGGACCCGCCGGGGCCGCTTCCTGCTCTCGCACAACGGGCGCCCGGTGGCGGTCAGCGGCCCGCACGGCCAGTTTCTGGACTGGCTACCGCAGGAGAGCCGCTAGCGGGTCACGCATTGGCCGGCGGAGATCGTCTCCTGATAGCCGAGGGCTGCGTCGACGACCGGCTGGACCTCCGCCAGGGTCAGGGCGTAGCCCACCGGCACGTCCTCCGTGGACTTGGCGAAGACCACGCCGGCCACGTTTCCGTCCGCATCAAGCAAAGGTCCGCCGGAATTGCCCTGCTGCACGTTCGCCGCCAGTGTGTAGACCTCGAGCGACGACGGGTCCGCACCGTAAATGTTCTGGACCAGCACCTGCGAACGGCCCTGCACGGTGGCCGGCTTGCTCTGGAAGGGACCGCCGGCCGGGTAGCCCTGGAACGCCGCCAGGTCGCCTTCGGACAGTTCGCCCGCCAGCGGCAGCGGCCGCACGTCCAACCCGTCCACGGTCAGGACGGCCAGGTCGCGCACCGGGTCGAAGAACACGACCCGTCCGGGCAGCACCCGGCCGTCGGGGATCTCCACCACCGGTTCGTTGACGCCGGCCACCACGTGGGCGTTGGTCAGCACGCGGTCCGGGGCCACCGCAAAGCCGGACCCGGTCTGGTTCTGCCCGCATTGGAAGGCCGTCCCCGCGATCCGCAGCACGGAGGCCGCCGCCTCGTTCAGGGCCGCGGTATCGGTGCTGGCATCGGGAACCGGCGCCGACTCCTGCGGCACCTGCGGGTCGAGGACCAGCGGGATGCCGTCCGCAACAACGATCGAGCGCACCTGCGCCGCCCACGCCTTCACCGGATCCGGGGTGAGGTTTTCGATCGACGCGATCACCTTGGACGCGGCTATCTGCTGCGAGATGAACGGCACGCCCATGGTGCCCAGGCTGAACGCCAGCATGGAGATCACCAGCGCGGTCACGGCGAGATTCATCAAGCCGCCCAGCAGCCGGTCCAGCGGCCGCAGCGGCGGGAAGTCCATCCGGCGCCGGATGGCCGCGCCGATACCCGTTCCCAGGGCGTGCCCGAGCACCACGAGCAACATGGCCACGGCAATGGCTGCGGTCAGCCGCCAGGCGCTGTCGGGGACCCATTCACTGACCAGGGGGATGGCGAAGAAAGCTGCCACCGCTCCCAGGGCGATGCCGGCGATGCCGCCGAGGGTGAGCAGGAACCCCTTGCGCAGACCTGAGACCAGGTACGCCAAGAGGATCAGCAGCAGGACAACGTCCAGGATGGTCAGGCCGAAAATCACTCATTCTCCGTTGCGGTGGGATGTGCATCAGTCTAGGCGGTCCGCCCGCGGGAATTATTAACCGCCGTTACGGGTTGTCACCTCCGGCAGCCCGTGCCGGTGCTCGATGCCGCGCTTTCCTCCTCTGGGAGCGAAAAGCCTTGTGGAAGATGTCACACGGGCTTTACATACGGCAAAATGGAGAACAGTGCCCCCACGGGAGAGCAGCTTGAACCCCAGCCGAACAGTACTAACTTGGAGAATTCATGGACGTAGAGATCCTTCGCCGCGCACCTCTTTTTGCCACTCTTGACGACGACGTTTTCGCCGCGCTGACCGACGAGCTGACCGAGGTCGACTTGTCCCGCGGCGCATCGGTGTTCCGCGAAGGTGACCAGGGCGACCAGCTCTACTTCATCGTCTCCGGCAAGATCAAGCTGGGCCGCACCGCTGCCGACGGCCGCGAGAACCTGGTGGCCATCCTCGGCCCGGGCGAGCTCTTCGGTGAGATGGCCCTCTTCGACCCGAGCCCGCGCAGCACCTCGGCGACCGCCGTCTCCGAGACCCGCCTCGCCGGGCTGAAGAACGAGAATCTGCGCGGTTTGCTGGAGACCCGCCCCGAGGTGTCGGCGCAGCTGCTGCAGGCTTTGGCCCGCCGCCTCCGCCGCACCAATGACTCGCTGGCCGACCTGGTCTTCTCCGACGTTCCGGGCCGCGTAGCCAAGGCCCTGCTGGACCTGGCCGACCGCTTCGGCCGCCCCGCCACGGACGGCATCCTGGTGGCACACGAACTGACGCAGGAAGAGCTGGCCCAGCTGGTCGGCGCCTCCCGCGAAACCGTCAACAAGGCGCTGGCCGAGTTCGTCCAGCGCGGCTGGCTGCGCCTGGAAGCGCGCGCGGTAGTCATCCTGGACATCCAGCGGCTGCGCCAGCGTTCGCGCTGATTTTCGACACAAAAGTACGACGGCGGGGGCTCACCGATGGTGGGCCCCCGCCGTCGTCGTGGCTTGAAATGGTGGGTGCCGTTGGCCGTCCGGCACGGGCCCATCGGGGCTGGGTCCGTGTTGGCGGAGCGGCTCAGCGTCCCCGCGGGGCGGCACCGCCTTCGGTGGCCGCGTTGGCCGCGACCTCCAGCATGGGCACACCGTCAACCTGGATCAGTTCCGGGTGGTAGAGCCGCTGCGGGCGCTTGTGCGAGAGGTAGGCGATGCAGCCGCGGGCGCCGGCGATCTTTTCCACGATGATTTCCACCGCGGGCGAGGTCACCTCGCTGAACGTCAACCCGCGGGTGTCGGGCTGGTCCACCAGATCGCCCAGCGTCGTGGTCGTCCGCCCCGCCACCAGCTCCTGCGCCGGCAGCCAGGAGGCCCACACGCCCTTGCTTTCCAGCAGGGACGGCCGCTGGTTGGCTGGCTGGGCCGCAGCGAAGTAGCGCGTGTCGAAGCGGCGATGGGCAAAATCGGGGCTGAGCCAGTGGGCCACGGGTTTGAGCAAGTCGGTGCGGACGCCGAGTCCGCGCTTGCCGAGCGCTTCGCCGAAGGACACCTCCTGGGCGGCGACGGCCTCGCGGGTCCGCATCCAGTCGGCGCCGGAGGTGGACTCCGGCAGGGTGGATTCATCCGGACCGGCCAGCAACACGCCGGTTTCCTCGAACAGCTCGCGGATGGCACCCACGACGTGGGCGTGGGCCAGGCGGTGGTCGTCCAGCCCGAGCATCTCGGCCCATTTGCTCGGCGAGGGGCCGTACCAGGTCACCGGGTCGCCGTCGCTCTCCTCCACGCTGCCGCCGGGAAAGGCCACCGTGCCCAGCGGAGAGGAGCCCGACCGGTAGCCGAGGTACGTTTCCGTGCCGGCCGCGCCGTCCCGAACGAGGACGACCGAGGAGGCCATCCGGGGCTTGCGCGGCGTACGTTCCCCGTGGTGGAACCAGCTGTGGGCCGCGCCCAGCTGGTCCGGTACCACGGGGAAGAGCCGCTGCTCCTCGCGCAGCGGACTAGCTGAATTCGGCAATCAGTTCTACCTCGACCGGCGAATCCAGCGGCAGCACGGCCACGCCGACGGCGGACCGGGCATGCGCGCCAGCCTCGCCGAGGACCTGCCCCAGCAGCTCGGAGGCGCCGTTGATCACACCCGGCTGGCCGGTGAATGCCGGATCGGAGGCCACGAAACCGACGACCTTGACCACCCGGGTGATCCGGTCCAGGTCACCGATGACGCTCTTGACCGCTGCCAGGGCATTCACGGCGGCCGTCGCGGCGAGGTTTTTCGCCTCGTCGGCACTGACCAGGCCGGCACCGTCGCCCACCTTGCCGGCGGCCGGAAGTTCGCCGTTGACGAACGGCAGTTGCCCGGAGGTGTACACATAATTACCGGAGACGACCGCCGGGACGTAGGCGGCCACCGGAGCTGCCACGTCCGGCAGGGACAGTCCCAAGCCGGCCAGCCGCTCTTCGACGGTGGACTTCCGGGCTTCAGTGGTTTCCGTCATGGCTACTGCTTCTCCCGCTTCAAATAGGCAACCGGATTGGTTCCGTTCGGGCCGGGGAACACCTGGACGAGCTCCCAGCCGTCCTCCCCCCACTGGTCAAGAATCTGCTTGGTCGCGTGGATAATGAGCGGAATTGTCGCGTATTCCCATTTGGTCATAACTCAAAGGGTAGCGCTTGCTTGTAAACTGAACCCCATGGCCGCTCGCAAATCCCCCTTCTTCGACACTGCGACCACCCTAGGCAAAGTTGTTGGCTTCCTGGGTATCAGTGCGCTCTGCGGCGTGCTCGCAGCCGGTCTGCTGGTTCCGGCCGCAGCCGTGGCCGGTGTCGGGGCAACCTCATCGATCGAATACTTCGACCAATTGCCGGACGAACTGCAGACGCAGCCGCTGTCCCAGCCGTCGCGGATCCTCTCCGCCGACGGCAAGCTGATTGCCACGTTCTACGCCGAAAACCGCGTCCCGGTGACTTTGGACAAGGTCTCCCAGCACATGCAGGACGCCATCATCTCCATCGAGGACGTTCGTTTCTACGAACATAACGGTGTGGACCCCCAAGGCATCATGCGCGCCGCGGTGACGAACATGGCCGGCGGGGACCTGCAGGGCGCGTCGACGCTGACCATGCAGTATGTGAACAACGTGCTGATCGACGCCGGCGCTTCCGCGGGCAAGGGGGCCGAAGAGCTGACCATCAGCGGCACCAAGGACATCGGCGACAAGCTGCGCGAGGCGAAGCTGGCCATCGCCGTCGAAAAGGAATTCAGCAAGGAAGAGATCCTGCAGGGCTACCTGAACATCGTGTTGTTCAGCGGCCAGGTGTACGGCATTGAAGCCGCTGCGAAGACCTTTTTCGGCATTCCGGCCGCCAAGCTGAACATCCAGCAGTCGGCCATGCTGGCCGGCATGGTGCAGTCGCCCAACTACTTCAATCCGGTGAACAACCCGGAAGCCACGGTGGAACGCCGCAATACGGTGCTGGCGGCCATGCGTAACGCGGGAAAGATTACCCAGGCGGAGTACGACGAAGCCGTTGCCAGCGATCTGGGCTTGAATCTCAAGCCGGTACGTTCCGGCTGTGTCGCGGCAAACTTCGCCGACTACTTCTGCAGCTACGTGCAGCACGCCATCATGCAGTCCGACGCGTTCGGTGCGGACTCCACCGAACGGGCGAAGCTTTTGGCCCGTGGCGGCCTCACCATCAAGACGACGCTCGACTCCCGCCTCCAGAAGGAAGGCCAGAAGCAGATCGAGCAGGAAGTCCCGGTGGGCGACGAGTCCGGCGTCGGCTCGTCCATGGTCTCGATTGAACCGGGCACCGGCAACATCCTGATGATGGCCCAGAACACCAACTACAGCCCCGAAGACGGCGCGGCCAATACGGAGCTGAACTACAACGTCGACGCCGATATGGGCGGCGGCAACGGCTGGCAGCCTGGCTCCACGATGAAGCCCTACACCATGGTCGCCTGGCTCGAAGCGGGCAAGGCGCTCAACGCGTCGGTCGACGCGCGCCGGACGGAGTACCCGGCGCAGTACAACTGGAACGCGAGCTGCCTGCCCCCGGACGCGTGGTTCAGTGAGTGGGACTTCCAGAATGCGCTGCCAGGTTTCGAGCGGACCATGACCGCCAGCCAGGGCCTGACGTGGTCGATCAACTCCGCTACCGCAGCCATGGCCGCGCAGCTGGACCTCTGCGACATCCGGGATGCGGCAACGCGCCTCGGCGTCCGGACGGCGACGGACAAGGAACCGATCAGCATTGAGCACCCGTCCTTCATCATCGGCACGACCAACGTGTCCCCGATGACGATGGCGGCTTCGTTCGCGGCGTTCGCCAGCGGCGGCGTGTACTGCAAGCCGATCGCGCTGACCTCCGTGACGGATGCCCAGGGCAACAAGTACGAGGTGCCGAAGAAGTCCTGCGAACGGGCGATCTCGGAGGAAGTAGCTGCTGCCGTCAGCGTCCCGCTGGAGAACCTGGTCAACCTGCAGCTGGGAGGAATCCATCCGATTGGTGTTCCCGCCGCTGTCAAGACCGGCACGACCGACAAGTCTGAGTACACCTGGACGGTGGGTTACACCAAGGGCATTTCCACTGCTTCCTGGGTGGGCAACCCTCATGCCTACAAATCGATCAACAACATCCCCATCAACGGCGTGACGCGTGACTACGTGGACGGTGCGACCATTGCCGGCGGGCAGTGGACCGATTACATGGAGAAGGTCGCCGGCCTGTACAAGACGGGCGAGTTCGGCTCCGCGCCGAGCAGCATGATGTATCCGCCCCGACCGGTCCAGACCCCGGCACCCGCCGAATCGAACAACAACTCGAATTCCAGCAACAGCAGCGACGACGGGGATTCGGGCGGCGGCTCCGGTGACTCCGGCGGTTCCGGTGACTCCGGCGATTCCGGCGATTCCGGCGATTCCGGCAACGGAAACGGCGGAGGCAACGGCAACGGCGGGGGTAACGGAAACGGCGGAGGCAACGGCGGAGGAGGCAACGGCGGAGGAGGCAACGACTAACCGTGGACACTGACTTGTTGCGGGCACGGCTCCGGACCGCAGGCACGCTGGCCCTGGGGGCCACGGCCGCGGGCGGGGCCGCGCTCGTCTACGGCTCCGTTATCGAGCGGAACCTCTTCAAGGTCCGCGAAGAAACGCTGCCCATCCTGCCCGCCGGACGAGGCCCCCTGAGGATCCTGCACCTGTCCGACATCCACATGACTCCCGGGCAGACGCTGAAGCAGAGGTGGCTGCGGCAGCTGGCGTCGCTGGAACCGGACCTGGTGGTCAACACCGGCGATAACCTCAGCCATCACCAGGCCGTGCAGCCCCTGCTGGACTCGCTGGCACCGCTCATGGATATTCCGGGCGTGTTCGTCCCGGGCTCCAACGATTACTACTCCCCGGTGATGAAGAACCCGTTCTCCTACCTCACCGGCCCCTCCTCTCAGCCCAAGGACTACGCGGAGCGTGAACTGCCTTGGCGGGAGATGCATGCGGCTTTCGGCACCGCAGGCTGGATCGACTTGACCAACCGGCACCAGTCCGTGGTGGTGGACCGGGTTCGGCTGGACTTCACGGGGGTTGACGATCCGCACCTGCAGCGCGACCGTTATTCGGGTTTCCCCAACGGTTCGACATCCGCCGATGAGGCCGCATTCCTGCGGATCGCGGTGGCTCACGCTCCATACCAGCGGGTGCTGGACCGGTTCACAGCCGACGACGCCGACCTGATGCTGGCCGGACATACCCATGGTGGCCAGGTCCGCCTCCCCGGCTACGGGGCCTTGACCAGCAACTGCGATCTGCCTACGTGGCGCGCCCGGGGGCTGACGTACTGGGAGCACGAGGGGCGTAGTGTCCCGTTAAACGTGTCGGCCGGGTTGGGAACGTCGCGTCTGGCGCCGGTGCGCTTCGCCTGCCGCCCGGAGGCTGTGTTGCTGACACTGACGCCGGCTGCTCCGGCCGGCGAAGTCCCTGCCGAAGGCCGCCGCACCGGGCCCGGCCCCGGGCTCAGCTGAGCACCGAGGCACGCTCTGCGGCTGGTCTTACACCAGCTCTGACCTTCTTCTGTGCAGCCCGCTGATGCACCTGCAGGGTGCGCCCCGCGTGCCCGCCCGCTGAAACAATCTCAGCTGTGCCCTGTGCTCATGCCTGTGGAGACTGCCTTGGCTGTGCCCTGCGCGTCCGCCTGCTGAGACTTCCCCACCTGCACCCTGCGCTCATGCCTGTGGAGACTGCCTTGGCTGTGCCCTGCGCGCCCGCCCGCTAAGACTTCCTCAGCTGTGCCCTGCGCGCCCGCCCGCTGAGACTTCCCCACCGGTGCCCTGCGCACCCGCCCGCTAAGACTTCCTCAGCTGCGCCCTGCGCGCCCGCCCGCGCCGAATCGCTAGGTCAGGCTAGGAGTGGTTGGGGTGGGATGTGGGTTTGCCAGTAGGAGTTGCGCAGCGGTTTGCGGCGCGGGTCGATGTAGTCCGGCGGGGTGAACCAGGGGATGCCGTCGACGACGTTGATCTCCCAGTTCCCTTGCTCGATCAGGTCGTGGTGGAGCAGGCAGAGGCACACCCCGTTGTTCACGTCGGTGCGGCCGCCGGCCCACCAGGGGATGATGTGGTGCGCCTCCGTCCAGAACGCGGGCATGCTGCACCCGGGGAAGGCGCAGCCCTTGTCCCGGGCGACCAGGGCCCGGCGGATCGCGCGGTTGAAGAACCGTTGGGACCGGCCCAGGTCCAGGATCTCGCCTTCGGAGCCCAGGACGGCCGGGATGATTTCGGCGTCGCAGGCCATCCGGCGGACCGTGGTGGCCGAGACCGGGCCGGTGAAGACCGCGCTGCCGCCGCCGGAGAGCAGCCCGGCCAGCTGCTCGTATCCGGTGGTGACGATCATCTGGGTGCGGTGCCCGCCCGAGTCCGGAAGCCTGCCGGTGTTCAGCGCGATCCGGCAGGCCCCGACCAGGCCCGCGAGCAGCTTCTGCGCCCGGGTGGCGTCATCCATCGCCTCCACCACGGCCGGATCCACGCCGGCGGGGCCTTCACCCGGCAGACCGGGTTCAGAACCCGACGACGTGTCGTCCCGCGGGTCGGAGATTCCGCCGTCGGCAGCCTCAGCAGCGCCGTCAGCCTCAGCGGTGCCTGCCGCACTCTCCACACGGGGCCCGGCTGCATCAGCGTTATCGGTGCCCGCCTTTGTGGTTGCTGCATCAGTGTTGGCGCTGCCCGTTGCGTCTGCTCCGCCTGTGCCTGCGGTGGTGCCGCCGTTGGCGGCAGGGGCGTTGGCGGCGGTTTCGATGGCGTCGGGGCGGATCCTTGGGTTCGCGGCGCTGTTCATCACGGTGGCGAGAGCCTCGTACTGGGCGTCGGTGGTGTTGATGACGAACTGGTGCAGCCCGCGCCGCCGGCCCCGGTAGAACATGCCCTGCCGGGCCCGCAGTTCCTCCTCGGACGGTTCGGCACCGTCCTGGTCGACCGCGGTTTCCCACGTCCTGGCCACCATCACCAGGGTGTCCGCATCCGCGTCCAGGGCCTGCCGGACCAGCGACGCTTCCATCGCCTGCAACGCCTCCAGGCTACCGGCGTGGCGGGCGCGGTGCAGGGAATCAACTACCAAGGCCGCGGACTGGCCGCTGACCTCCCCGCCGGCCATGGCCTTGGCCAAGACCGGCAGCGCCGGCGCACCAGGTTCCCCGTCCAACCGCACCGGCGCGGTGATCGCCTTGCCCACCCGCAGCCGGCGCCGCGCCTCGACTATCCCGATCCCCAACCGCGAGCGCAGATACTCCGCCGTGTTCGCGAACTCCGTCTTGCGGCGGCGCCGCACCTGAGCTGCCCCGGACCTGTCCGGGGTAGCGGTGGCCGCGCTCCCGGTGTTGATCGCTGCCGCCGGGTCCGCCCACTCCCCCGCCCCCGCGGTGCCCGACGCGGCGGCACCGGCCTCTGCGCCGGGTCTTGACGCCGGCGCGGTTTCCCCGGTGGCGGCGATGTCCGCCCGCTCCACCGCGTGGGCGCCGACCGCCTGCAGGAACTCCACCAGCTTCGAAACGCCCTCGACCGCCGCCACCGTATTGGCCAGGTCCCTGTTGCACAGGGAAGAGAACTCAACGGGGAAGCGATCGGCGACATCTTGCAGCAGGACACACGCCTGGTCCAGAGATGCTTCCATCTCCCCGGTGCGGTCCAACGGTGCAAGAGCCATACCACAATTTTATTCGTACACAGATTCGATAGCCATCAAAAGGGCCCTGTGTGTAGGAGTAGTGCCCTAGGGCAATGCATTCCAAGCGGAAGCACAATGCTGGGCGAAGCACGGCGCCAAGCCGAAGCACTGCGCCGCGATGCTACGTCGAAGCGGCCGACTCCGCATGCGCCTCGCGCCATCTGGACCAGCCGTACAGACTCAAAATTCCCAGCAGGACGGTGAACACGATGCCGTCCAGTGCAAACAGGACCTGCGGGTTTGCGTTCACTGCCCCTCTTGCCAGGCCCATCAGCGAGAGGGCGACGCCGATCCACCAGGCTTCGATGACACCGCGCGCCAGACCGAGGTACAACAGCGGAGTCAGCAGGCTAACGACCGCTGCCTCAGCAATGGCCGCCGGGTCGGCCATGTGCATCAGCATCATGGGCAGCACGTCGACACCGAAGAACAGCACGACAAGCACCATCAGGCAGGCCGCGGCCAGCCAGTCGGGCCGCTGGACCGGATGGACAAGAAACCCGCCGGCCGC
Source organism: Arthrobacter sp. Y3223166 (assembly GCF_059090935.1). NCBI lineage: Bacteria > Bacillati > Actinomycetota > Actinomycetes > Micrococcales > Micrococcaceae > Arthrobacter > Arthrobacter sp. Y3223166. The sequence goes on from NZ_JBNHGE010000024.1 coordinate 41,044, forward strand.
TGACCGCCGGCGCCACCGCCACCATCCGTAGGCCGCCACCGCGGGCAGCACCAGGACGGCAAGGCTAAAAGCGCCCGTCACTCCCATCAACACCAGGGACAGGACCGGTTCCACCAGCAGCACCAGCCAGCCGGCCGGCTTCCGAAGCACCAAGAGCAGGACGCCGGCCACCTGCAGCAGCGGAAAGAGCATTGATGTCCACAGGAACGACCCGAAGCCGTGCACGACGTCTGCCAGATCCATGCCCGCCCCCGTTGGTGAATTGTTCCGCACAGCCTAGCAAGCATCGGTTTCCCCACGGGTCGGCTCGGGGGGTGCCAACAGTGACCAGCGCCTCAACGCGGTCGCTAGGATAGTTGCTGCAGTACACGAAGCCCTCCGAACCACTGCAACGAATCGACCACATGACTGAGTTATCCCTTTGGCGCTCGATCGCCCGGCTCAAACACTATGTCCGGCCCATCCTCCCCCGGCTGATCCTGGGATTCTTCAGCGCCCTCGGCGCCAGCCTGGTGGCACTGGCCATTCCCCAGGTCTTGCGTGGCCTGGTCGACACCATCCATACCGGCGGCCGCCCCTCGGAAGTCTGGGGCCCCGCCGTCGTCATTGCGGTGCTGGGCGTGGCCGAGGCCGGGCTGGTGTACCTGCGGCGCGTGTTCGCGATCGCGCCCGCCACGGACGTGGAGATGGGCATGCGCACCAGCTTCTACCGGCACGTGCAGCATCTGCCGGCCGCCTTCCATGACCGCTGGGGCTCGGGCCAGCTGCTTTCCCGCTCCATGGCCGACCTGGGACTGATCCGGCGTTGGCTGGCGTTCGGCTCCCTCATGCTGGTGGTCTCCTTCGTGACGGTGGTCGCGGGGCTGGCGCTGATGTTCGCGCTGAACCAGTTGCTGGGACTGATCTTCCTGGCCGCCGCCGTGCCCCTCGTCTGGCAGGGGTTCCGGTTCCGTACCGCATTCGGCGCTTCCTCCCGGCTGAGCCAGGACCAGGCGGGCGACCTCGCCACCACCGTGGAGGAATCGGTGCACGGGATCCGGGTGCTCAAGGCCTTCGGCCGCGGCAAGTACGCGCTGGAGAACTTCCACGGCCAGGCCGAAGAACTGCGCCAGACCGAACTGGCCAAGGCCCGCACGCTGTCCAAGTTCCTCGCCACCGTCGTGTCGCTGCCCGATCTGGTGCTGGGCGCCGCGTTGGTCATCGGCATCATGCAGGTCTCCGGCGGGCACATGACCGTCGGCGACCTGGTCGCCTTCTTTGCCACCGCCGCCGTGGTGGCCGGTCCGGTGGAAGCGATCGGTTCCCTGATGGGCATGACGCTGACGGCGAAGACCGCACTGGACCGGCACTTCGACGTGATGGATACGGAGAACACCATCATCGACCCGGACGTTCCCGCACCGGCCGGCCCCGTGCGCGGGGAACTGCGCCTGTCCAACGTAGTCTTCCGCTATCCCGACGCCGCCGCGGACGCGGCCCCGGTTCTCGACGGCGTGGACCTGCACGTGCGCGCGGGTGAAACCCTGGCGCTGGTAGGGGTCACCGGCTCGGGCAAGAGCACCCTGCTGCAGCTGATTCCCCGGCTGTATGAGGTCACCTCCGGCGCCGTGTTCCTGGACGGTACGGATATCCGTCATCTCCCGCTGGCCGAGCTGCGCGCCCGCGTGTCGGTGGCCTTCGAGGACTCCACGCTGTTCTCCACCTCGGTCCGCGACAACGTGCTGCTCGGTGCCCGCCCGGGCCGCGAAGATCCCGAAATCCTCCTCTCCCGGGCGCTCGAGGTGGCGCAGGCCGGGTTCGCCTATGACCTGCCGCAGGGCGTGGACACGCGGATCGGCGAGGAAGGACTAAGCCTGTCCGGCGGGCAGCGGCAGCGGATCGCCCTGGCCCGGGCCATCGCCGCGCAACCGGCCGTGCTGGTGCTGGACGACCCGCTCTCGGCCCTGGACGTGCGGACCGAAGAAGCGGTTACGCAGCGGCTGCGGGAAGAACTGCGCGGCACCACCACCGTGATCGTGGCCCACCGGCCCTCCACCGTGGCGCTGGCCGACCGGGTAGCGCTGCTGCAGGACGGACGGATTACTGCGGTCGGCAGCCACTCGGAGCTGCTGCGCAGCAGCACACACTACCGGTACGTGATCGCCTCGCTGGCGGCCGAGCCCATGGTCGAAGACGTCCTGGACGCAAAGGAAGCCCGATGAGTTCCATGACCGGAGTCGCCGGCGAAGACAACATCAACCTGGACCAAACCGACCGCAGAGCCGTCAGGCGGCGCTCCCTGCGGCTGCTGGGCGAACTGGTGTCCCCGCACAAGCGGCTGTTCGCGCTCTCCATCGTGCTGGTGGTGGCCAGCAACGCCGCCCGGGCCGCCGGTCCGGTGCTGGTGGCCTTCGGCATCAACAATGCGCTGCCGGCCTTCACCGGCGGCGACACCATGCCCCTGGTGCTGGTCGGCGCCGCCTACGCCGCCGTCGCGATCGCCGGCGGATCCCTGCTGGCGGCCTACATCTACGTCACCGCCCGTCTCAGCCAGGCCATGCTGCTGGCCCTGCGGGTCCGGGTCTTCCGGCACACCCAACGGTTGAGCCTGGAGTTTCACGAAACCTACACCTCCGGCCGGATCATCTCCCGGCAGACGTCGGACCTGGAGGCGCTGCGGGAACTGCTGGACAACGGCGTCACCCAGCTGACCTCCGGCGTGATGTTCATGCTCTTCACCGCCATCAGCATCGCCGGACTGGACTGGAAGAGCGGGCTGATCATCCTGGTCGCCGCCATACCCATCGCCTTCGTTACCCGGTGGTACCAAAAGGGCTCCGAGCTGGCCAACCGCGCCTCCCGGGTGGTGTCGGCCCGGCTGATCGTGCACTTTGTGGAAACCATGACCGGCATCCGAGCCGTCAAGGCCTTCCGCCGCGAGCACGACAACTCCGACCGCTACAACAAGCTGGCCGCCGACTACCGCGGCGCGACCCTGCGGAACATCAGGTACTTCGGCGTGCTCCAGCCGGTGCTGAACGGCGTCGGCAACCTGACCGTGGCCGTGGTGCTGTTGATCGGCGGCTTCCGGGTGCTCGACGGCGATCTTGCCATTGGCACCCTGGTCGCGGTGCTGCTGGCCACCAAACAGGTCTTCCGCCCCACCGAACAGATCGCCATGTTCTACAGCTCCTTCCAGTCGGCGGCCTCCGCGCTGGAGAAGGTCTCCGGGCTGCTGGAGGAAGAACCGACCATCGTTCCCCCGGCCCGGCCGGTCCCGCTCAAGGACGCCCGCGGCGCGATCCGGTTCCGTGATGCCGTCTTCGGCTACGGCGACGGCCGGGTGGTGCTGCCCAGGCTGGACCTGGACATTCCCGCCGGCCAGACGGTCGCCGTCGTCGGGCAAACCGGGGCCGGCAAGTCCACCGTGGCCAAACTGATCGCCCGCTTCTATGACCTGACCTCCGGGTCGCTCACCCTGGACGGGATCGAGCTGCGGCAGCTGTCCAACGAAGACCTGCGCCGCGCCGTCGTGATGGTCACGCAGGAAGCGTTCCTGTTCAGCGGCAGCGTCGCGGAGAACATCGCTCTGGGCAACCCGGAGGCCAGCCGAGCGCAGATCGAGGACGCCGGCCGCGCCGTCGGCGCCCACGAGTTCATCCTGTCTCTGCCCGAGGGCTACGACACCGACGTGAACAAGCGCGGCGGCCGCGTCTCTGCCGGCCAGCGGCAGCTCATCTCCTTCGCGCGCGCGTTCCTGGCCGACCCGGCGGTGCTGATCCTGGACGAAGCCACCGCGTCGCTGGACATTCCCAGCGAGCGCCAGGTCCAGGAGGGCCTGCAGACGCTGCTGGGCAACCGCACGGCGCTGATCATCGCGCACCGGCTTTCCACCGTCGAGATCGCCGACCGGGTGCTGGTCATCCACGAGGGCCGGGTGGTCGAGGATGGGCCGCCGGCGGAACTGATCGCCGGCGACGGCCGCTTCGCCCAACTGCACGCCGCGTGGAAGGACTCGCTGGTCTGACCGGGGCCGGGCCGCGTCCGGTCTGACCAAGGCCTGCCCGGGCCCTCGCCGATTTCTCCTTTGGGGGCTGTCTCCGCTATTCTTGAACAGTTGCTTTCGCGGCCGTCACGACGACGGCGGGGGCAACGGTATCGGGGTGTGGCGCAGCTTGGTAGCGCGCGTCGTTCGGGACGACGAGGTCGCAGGTTCAAATCCTGTCACCCCGACGAATCACCGGGAACTCCCGCCGCTCTTCGGAGCGGCGGGAGTTCTTGCTTTTCCGCTCCCGGAACCGGTTTGTACCGGACGAAAGTTGTGAACCCGGCCCAAAAGCGGGAAGTATGGACCCATGGGGTCTCTGCAGCGCTCGGCGCTCATCGTAGGGGCCGGAATCGGCGGGCTCGCCACTGCGCGGGCCTTGCAACGAACCGGCTGGAAAGTCCACGTGGTCGAACGCGCCGGAACGCTGCAGCAGCTGGGCACCGGGCTGACGATCTGGGCCAACGGGACACGCGCCCTGCAGCGGCTCGGCGTGCTGGACGCCTTTGAAGAGGCCTCCCTCCCGGTCGGCGGCAGCTCGCACGACCAGTTCGGCAACGTGCTGTCCACGTTCAGCAGCGACGACCTCCGGCAGCGCTACGGCCACCCGCTGCGTTCCATCCACCGCTCGGACCTCACCACGCTGCTGAACGACTCGCTCTACGTCAACACGGTGCATCTGGGTTTGCAGGCGGTGAAGTTCCGGCGCGATCAGCACGGCGGGACGGTCACGCTGAACAACGGCGGCTCCCTGCACGCGGACCTGGTGGTCGGCGCCGACGGCCTGCGCTCGCTGGTCCGCCACGACCTAATCGGCGACGGCGCCCCGCGGGCCTCCGGCATCACCGCCATGCGCGCGGTCTGCCCGATCGGCGACCTCGATCCGGGCTGGCTGCCCTGGGGCGAGTCCTGGGGCAACGGGGAGGTCTTCGGCATGATCCCGCTGCCGGGCGGCCTCATTTACTGGTACGCCACCATGCCCAACCACGTGCTGGCGCAGGACGACGAGGTCCTCTGGCGCACCCTGGCCCTGCAGCGCTTCGAGGGCTGGCACCCGGCCGTCCGGGCGGTCATCGGCGCCACCAAGAGCCAGGACATCATGGCGCACGAACTGTTCGACCGGAAACCCGCCGCCGTCTGGTCCGGCAGCCACGCCACCCTCGTGGGCGACGCCGCGCACCCCATGCTGCCGTTCCTCGGCCAAGGCGCAAGCCAGGCCCTCGAGGACGCGGTCGCGCTGGCCGGCGCGCTGAACGCCGACTGGAACATCACCACGGCCCTGCGCAACTACGAACGGGCGCGGGGCCCGCGCACCGCCAAGGTGGTCGAGCGCTCGCGCAAGATGGCAGCCATGGCACGGCAGCAGAAGCCGTGGAAGCAGAAGCTCCAGCGGACGGTAATGAGCAAGGCGCCGCAGGCCCTGGTCTTCAAGCAGTTGGACGACGTCGTCGGCCGCGTCGACAAGTGACCCGGGGGCCCCGCGGCACCCTCTCCCATTGACTCTGCCCGCGCCCCGTATTGGAATGGAAGATAACTCCGTCAGCAGGGGTGCCGATGTTCCTCGCAGAGTTCGCGCAGCTGGCCGTCGCCACGGCCGTGCTGGCTGCCGTGGTTTTCCTGACCTCCTACGCGGTGGAACGCGGCCTGCGCCGCCGCCCCGATCCGGACACCGCGTTCTGGTACTGCTTTTCCGGGCTGTGCTGCGCCCTGGCCGTGGTGCTCGCCGCCGCGGTCGTCTTCCCGTCCGCCGTGCCGCTCTGGCTGCTGCTCGCTGCCGGCTGCGCCGCGCCCGCCGTCTGGCGGATCAGCCGTACGGCCGCCGCCGCCATCCGCTACCAGGACAGCCGGGACTGGCATGAAGCCGCGGCCCGGCACGACGGCCTCCGGTCCCGCTGGCTGGCCTATGAACTGGATCCGGCGCTGGCCATCGATTACCCGGACATGTCCGACGTCTCGCGCCCGGCGACCGCTGCCATGCTCCGGGCCCTTAAACGTGCGGACGCGCTGCGTTCCCTTGGTCCGGGCGACGACGGCGGTGCGGGCGGCTATCCCGCGGCCGTCGCCGAAGCCGCGGCCCGGCTGGCGGCCGCCGAGCGCGC
>NZ_JBNHGE010000025.1:0-46961 GCF_059090935.1 Arthrobacter sp. Y3223166
AACCCGGAGCAGCGCGCGCGCCTCGCGCCGGGGGAACGGCGGCTGGTCGAGGTGCAGCTGACGCCGCAGCGCCGCGGCGACCTGCAGGCGCACCACGTCACCGTCCGGTCGCTGGGGCCGCTCGGGGTGGCCGCGCGCCAGATCACCATCGCCCTGCCCGGCCGGCTGCGGGTGCTGCCGCCGTTCCATTCCAAGCGTCACCTGCCCTCCAAGCTGCGCAAGCTGCGCGAACTGGACGGCCGCGTGGCGGTGCAAATCCGCGGGGCCGGCACCGAATTCGATTCGCTGCGCGACTACGTGCGCGGCGACGACGTGCGCTCCATCGACTGGCGCGCCACCGCCCGGCGGCAGGCCGTCGTCGTCCGCACCTGGCGTCCCGAACGCGACCGCCGGGTGGTGATCGTGCTGGACACCTCCCGCACCTCGGCCGCACGGATCGAGGACGAGCCGCGGCTGGACACCGGAATCGAGGCGTCGCTGCTGCTGGCCGTGCTCGCCGAGCGCGGCGGCGACCGCGTGGATTTTTTGGCCTTCGACCGGCGGCCGCGGGCCAGGGTCGCCTCCGCGGCCAAGGGCAACCTGCTCAACCAGCTGGTCAACGCCATGGCCCCGCTGGAACCGGAACTGATCGAAGCGGACTGGTCGCAGATACCCGCGGAGATCCACGCCCTGTCCTCGCACCGGTCGCTGGTGGTGCTGCTGACCTCGCTGGACTCCGGGGCGGCGGAGGAGGGGCTGCTGCCGGTGCTGGCCCAGTTGACCGCCAAGCACACCGTGGTGGTCGCCTCCGTCAGCGATCCGCACGTGGACCGGCTGCGCGCCGTCCGCGGGACCGCCGACGACACGTACCGGGCCGCCGCCGCCGAGCGTGCCGTGCTGGAACGGGCGGCAGTCGCCGCGCAGATCCGCCAGTTCGGCGCGGAAGTGGTGGACGCTCCCCCGCACGAACTGCCGCCTCAACTGGCCGACCTGTACATCCGGCTCAAAGCCGCCGGACGGCTGTAACCGCCGTGGACCCCGCCACCGGCCTGCCTGGCCGGCCCGCCTCCCGACCCGGATGGTGATGCAATGGTTTCCGTCTACCAGATGGCCCTGGGGCCGGACTTTCCCCGCCTGGCGCCCGAACTGCAGGAATACTTCTCGCTCGCCCCGCCGGCAGCGGACGACGGCGGACACGAAGCCCGGGGCATCGGGTCCGGCCTGTTCGACGTCGCCGGCTGCCCGGTTCCGGCGCTGCGGCCGTTCCTCGGCCTGACCAGCGGCGACAACGCCTTGTTCCCCGAGTACCAGCAGAATGTGCCCTTCAGCATCGAGAACCGGGCTTCCCTGAACGCCAGCGGCCAGCCGGAGCTCACCGCCGTCAGGACACTCAGCTTCGACGACCGGACCCGGATCGTGGAGGACCGGACCAGCTGGGACGACGATCTGCGCCGGCCCGTCGGTGCCCTGGGCCGCAGCGGTCGCCTGCTGACGGACGTGGCGTGCTCGGTCGGTGCCGACGGCCGGATGCGCCTCGCGTCGCGGCGATGCCGGATATCAGCCGGCCCGCTCACCATCGGGCTTCCGCTGCTGCTGGATGCCGCGGCCTTCACGGAACAGTGGTGGGATAGGTCCGAGGGCCGTTTCCGGATCCGGACGAAGGTCATCCAGCGCCAACTCGGCACCGTGCTGGAATACTCCGGATCCTTTACGTACGCGGTGCACGCCTAATCGAAGTCCAACACAGCGCCGAATCCGGGATTCTTTGCCGGCCGCCCGCCGCCGGCTCTTGTCGGAACCGCCCCGGTCGGAGCCGCTCCGGGCTCATGCCTCGGCGACGACCTGGTTCAGGGCGTCGGCCGTCTGGGTGAGCCGCTTGACCACCGCGCGCGCCGTCTCCGGTGAACGTCCGGCCAGGCCGGCGGACGGCGTAATCCTCAACCGCGGCAGCCGCGTCAACGGCAGGCCCAGCTGCCGCCAGGGACGGACGACCGCATCTACGAGCGCGCTGACCTGCGGAACGGCGCCTGCGGCCGGGTCAATGATGCCTGCCCACACGGTCCGGTCCGCTTCCACCGCGGCGGCGATGGTTTCCCACTGCCGGGTGGTCAGGGCACCGGTGGGGAGGGCGACCCCGTCCAGTCCGCTGCCGGCCACGGCGTCGAGAGAGGAATCGGCGGCAGGGACCAGGGCGACCACCTCCACGGCTCCGGCATCGCGCAGTGCGGCGGCCACCAGGTCCCAGGCGGCGGAGGCCTCCGTTGCCGCGACCGCGCGCAGGGTGCGGTATCCGCTGGCCGTGGGGATGGTCCCGGCCAGCACGGCATCGAGCTCCGGTTCCTCGAGCTGGACCACCAGTTCCGTGCCGGCCGGCAGCGCGGCCCTGACGTTGGCCAGGTGTCCGGCCGCGCCTGCCGCGAGCGACTGGGCGAGGTCCCGCCGGGCGCCGGCGTCGATCAGGGCGCGTTCGCCGTTGTGCAGGTGGAGGTTGGCGGCCAGGGACATCGGTCCGCGCATTTGGATCTTGAGTTGGCTGCCGGGGCGGTCTTCGGCGCCGACCACATCGGCCAGCACGTTCAGGTCGGTCCGCAGCGCGGACACGGTCCTGCGGTGATCCTGCCCCGGACGGTCCACCAAGCGCCAGCCGTGCGGCTGCAGATCGATGAACAGCCCCTCCAGCATGCCCGCGGTTCGTGCGGTCGGATCCGACCCGGCGCCTCGGTCCGGCAGCTCGACCAGATGCGGCAGGTTCGGCTCGCCCAGTTCACCGCGGACGATGCGCGCGGCCTCGGCTGGTTCCGTGCCGGGCCAGCTGCCCAGCCCGGTGGCGCTCACGTGGGCGGGCCGCCCGGGCCCGGCAGGCACGTCGGCGGCAGGCCCGTGGGAACCGGCGGCCATGTCAGTTGCCGCCGTTGTGCTCGTCGGAGATGGCCTGGTGGTGCCTGATGACCTCCGAAATGATGAAGTTCAGGAACTTCTCGGCAAAGGCCGGATCCAAATGCGCTTCTTCGGCCAGCCGCCGCAACCGGTTGATCTGGGCGGTCTCGCGGTCGGGGTCGGCCGGCGGCAGTTTGTGCGCGGCCTTCAGGTACCCCACCCGCTGGGTGGCCTTGAACCGCTCGGCGAGCAGATAGACCAGCGTCGCGTCGATGTTGTCGATGCTTCCCCGCACCGCCAACAGCTCCGCCATCACCTCGGGCGCCACCTGATCGGAGAGGGAGCTGGCGGTCGGGTCGTAATCATCGGCAAGGCGGGGGTCGGTCATGCCACCAGTTTATGGTTCGGCCCGCGCGGGAGGTGCACCGGTTACCGCTCTGTGAAGCACCGCCCGTGACGCGGCCCGCGCCCCCGGCCCGCGTCACGGGCCCGCGTCACGGGCCGGCGTCCCCGGCCCCGGCCCGAAAGGACGACCGCCGCCGGCGCGGCCCGGACGAAGGGGTCCCGCGCCGGGCGGGCCCTTCATCTAGGAAACGTTGGCCGGGTCCCAGCTCAGCGAACGCGCCGAATCGATGGTTGCCTGGCCCAGCACCCTGGTTCCTTGGTAGAGCACCATGGTCTGGCCCGGGGCCACGCCGCGCATCGGTTCGATGAGGGTCACGACCAACTGCTGCCGGCCATCCTCGCCAACCTCCGCCTGCGCCCGCGCCGCCACCGGGTCGCCGTGCGCGCGGACCTGCACCATGCAGTCGAACTCGGTGTGCGCCTCGACCTCGGGCAACGGCAGGCCCGCCCAGGAAACCTTGATGCCGCGCATCTGGTCGACGGCCAGCAGGTCCTCGGGTCCCACCACCACCTTGTTCTCCTTGGGCCGGATCTCCAGCACGAACCGCGGCTTGCCGTCCGGGGCGGGCCGGCCCAGCTTCAGTCCGCGGCGCTGGCCGACGGTGAACGCATTGGCGCCCTCGTGTTCGCCGACCACCTGGCCGTCCTGGTCAACGATGGATCCCGATTCCATCTCGATCTTTTCGGCCAGCCAGCCGCGGGTGTCGCCGTCGGAAATGAAGCAGATGTCATGGCTGTCCGGTTTGTTCGCCACGGAGAGCCCGCGCGCCGCCGCCTCGGCGCGGACCTCGGCCTTGGACGGCGTTTCGGCCAGCGGGAACATCGAGTGTTTGAGCTGCTCGTGGGTCAGCACGCCCAGCACGTAGGACTGGTCCTTGGCCCAGTCGGCGGCGCGGTGCAGTTCGCGGTTGCCGTGCTCGTCCTCGATGACCTTGGCGTAGTGGCCGGTACACACCGCGTCGAACCCCAGCGCCAGAGCCTTCTCCAGCAACGCGGCGAACTTGATCCGCTCGTTGCAGCGCATGCAGGGGTTCGGCGTCCGGCCGGCGGCGTATTCGGCGATGAAATCGTCCACCACGTCTTCCTTGAACCGCTCGGAGAAATCCCAGACGTAGTACGGGATGCCCAGAATGTCGCAGGCACGCCAGGCGTCACGCGAATCCTCGATGGTGCAGCAGCCCCGGCTGCCGGTGCGCAGGGTGCCGGGCATCCGGCTCAGGGCCAGGTGCACGCCCACCACGTCGTGGCCGGCCTCCACCGCCCGTGCCGCCGCCACGGCGGAGTCCACGCCGCCGCTCATCGCTGCCAGTACCTTCATGAATTCGTTTCCCTACTGATTCGTTGTCGTGTCCCCGCGGCCGCCACGTTCCGTGCACCCCACCGCACCTGCCCGGTCCGCCGAGGCCTCAGCCGAACTGCGTGCCCGCGGTCTGGATGCTGGAGACGTGGCCGGCCATCCCGGCCTTCCTGGCCCGCGCGTATGCCTCCGGCAGCGCCGCCACCAGTGAGTCAACGTCTGACTCGGTAGTTGTATGCCCGAGCGTGAAGCGCTGGGCCCCGCGGGCTTCTTCTTCGCTCAGCCCCATGGCCAGCAGGACGTGCGACGGCCGGGGCACTCCCGCGGTGCAGGCCGACCCGGTGGAGGACTCCACGCCGGCCAGATCCAGCAGGAACAACAGCGAATCGCCCTCGCAGCCCGGGAAGGTGAAATGCGCGTTGCCGGGCAGCCGCAGGCCCTCGTGCTGCGGATCCGGAGTGCCCCGCAACACCGCCTCCGGCACGCCGCGCGCGACGCCGGCGATGAGCCGGTCGCGCAATTCCGCCAGCCGTGCGGCTTCTTCCGGCAACTGCCCGACGGCGGCCTCCGCGGCCGCGGCGAAGGCCGCGATCGCCGGGGTGTCCAGGGTGCCCGACCGGATGTCGCGTTCCTGGCCGCCGCCGTGCTGGACGGGCGTCAGCTTCACGTCCCGGCCGACCAGCAGCGCACCGACCCCCACCGGGCCGCCGATCTTGTGCCCGCTGATGGCGAGGGTGTCCAGCCCGGAGGCCTTGAAATCCACCCGCAGGTGGCCGAACGCCTGGACGGCGTCCGAGTGGACCGGGATGCCGTGCGGCTGCGCGGCGGCGACTATTTCTGCCATCGGCTGGACGCTGCCGACCTCGTTGTTGGCCCACATGACGGTGACCAACGCCACGGCCGCGGGGTCGGCTTCGATTTCCCGCCGCAGGGCCTCGACGGAGACCACGCCGTGGGCGTCGACCGGCAGCCAGACCGCCTCGGCGCCCTCATGCTTCGCCAGCCATTCCACCGTGTCGAGCACGGCATGGTGCTCCACCGGCGAACACAGGATCCGCCGCCGCCGGGGGTCGGCGTCGCGCCGGGACCAATACAGGCCCTTGACGGCAAGATTGTCGGCTTCGGTACCGCCGGACGTGAAAATCACCTCGGACGGATGCGCCCCGGCCGCGGCGGCGATGGTCTCGCGGGCGTCCTCGACCACCCTGCGGGCACGCCGGCCGGAACCGTGCAGCGAGGAGGGGTTTCCGCTGCGGCTGAGTTCATGGGTGAGTGCGGCCAGGGCCTGCGCCACAAGGGGCGTGGTCGCCGCGTGGTCAAGGTACACGGGCACGCCAATATTTTACATGCCCCGGTGCGCCTGGTTTCAGCCCGTCGCCCGGCCCCGGGAGGCTCGAAGCCCGCAGGCGGTTCAGCGCCGGTTGATCCTGGCGCAGCAGAACGGCCCGTCCGGATCCGCGGCGACGCCGTGGGACTGGTCCGCGCAGCCGGCCAGCATCCCTTGCAGCAGGGCGAGGTTCAGGCCGCATACCGTTTCCGTGTGGCTGCGGGCCAGCAAGTGGAACGGGCAGTTCCCCAGCGCGAAACCGGCCGCGTCCGGCAGCGGCCGGTAGCCCGCCGCGGCGAGGGCTTCCGCCAGGCCGCCGGCGCCGGCCCCCAGCTCGCGGCCCTTGGCGCGGGCGGCCTCGGCCACCAGTTCGTGCGCCGGGCGGGCGGTCCTGGCCGATTCCTCGACCGCCGTGGCCAGCAACTCGCCGGCCAGGCCGTAGGCACGTTCCGGCACGGAGGCCGATACTTCCGGCACCGCCGCCGCGTACACCTTGGCCGGCCGGCCGGAGCCCGGCCCTGATTTGCCGCTGAGTTTCCTGAACTCGATGCTCAGCAGTCCGTGCCCGGCGAGCGCGTCCAGTTGGAGGGACACGGTGCTGCGCGGCAAATCCAGGGCGGCGGCTGCCTGGTCCCGGGTCACCGGTTCGGCGCTGTAGCGGACGAATTCGAAGAGGCGGCGGCGGACGTCGTCGCCCAGGGCCGAGACGGCGGGGAGTCCGGGTGGCGGCTGGTCGGCCATGGGGTCCTTTCCGCTGGGGGGGGGGGTGCATTGACTTATCCGGAACCGGTTTCTAAAGTCGGATGTACCCATTTTAGAACATCTGGCCCTGCCCCGACAGGCAGCTGCCGGTGCTTCCATCAGATCGGCGGCCAGGGGGCGGACCCGCCGCGTGCCCGCCGGCACATGAAGGAGCGCTGCCATGGCTGGGAAACCGATCGTCATCGCCGGGGCCGGCCTGGCCGGTGCGACAGCGGCCAGGGAGCTGCGCAGCGGCGGCTTCGGCGGCGAGATCGTGCTGGCCGGCGCCGAGGACCAGCACCCTTATCTTCGTCCGCCGCTGTCCAAGGGCTTTCTGGCGGGCCGGGAGGATGAACAGTCGGGGCTCGTGCAGCAGCCCGACTGGTATGCGGAGCACGGCGTCCAACTGTTGCGCGGCACCACGGTGGAATCCTTCGACCCCGCTGCGCGTACTGTCTCGCTCGCCGATGCGGGCACCCTGGAGTACTCGCAGCTGTTGCTGGCCACCGGGGCATCGCCGCGCAGGCTGGAACTGCCCGGCGCCGGGCTGGGCGGCGTGCACTACCTGCGCACGCTGGCGGACAGCCGGGCCCTGCACGCCGTGCTGGCTTCCGGGGACCAGCGGCTGGTCGTGATCGGCATGGGCTGGATCGGCATGGAGGTTGCGGCCACGGCGCGCCAGCTCGGCAACGAGGTCACGGTCCTGGGCCGCGGCGACATCCCGCTCGCCCCCGCCCTGGGCGACGCCATCGGCAGCATCTTCGCCGATACCCACCGCCGCGAGGGCGTCCTGCTGCGCACCCGTCGCTGGCCGGTGGAAATTTTCGGCGAGGACGGCAACGGCGGGGAGGGCAGGGTCGCCGGCATTGTCCTGGACAACGGCGAGCGCCTGCCCGCCGACCTGGTCCTGGTGGCCATCGGCGCCGTCCCGAACACCGCCTTGGCCGAAGCTGCGGGGCTGGCCGTGTCCAGCGGCATTGACACCGACCAGACCCTGCGCACCTCCGCCGAGCATGTCTACGCTGCCGGCGACGTTGCCCATGCCTACCATCCCGGTTACGGCCGCCCGCTGCGCAGCGAGCACTGGGCGAACGCCCTGGCCCAAGGGAAGACCGCCGCTGCCGCCATGCTGGGCCAGGACGCGTCCAACGACGACATCCCGTACTTCTACACCGACCAGTTCGGGATCGGCATGGAGTACTCCGGCTATTTCCCCTGGTCGGCGCGGGGCGAGCCGGTGTTCCGGGGCAACCACCAGGACCTGGACTCATTGGAGTTCATCGCGTTCTGGCTGCGCGAGGGCAAGGTGGTGGCTGGTATGAATGTAAATATCTGGGACGTCCAGGAGCCCATCCAGGACCTGATCCGTTCCGGCCGCAGCGTCGATGCCGCGGACCTGTCCAATCCCGACAAGGAGCTGACCAGCCTGTGAGCCAGCCACTGACGACGCGGTCGCCGTCCAGCGCCTTCCTGCCCGAGCTGTACCACCCGGTGCACGACTTCGGTGTCCGACGGATCGACTTCCGCCGCCAGGTGGCGCTGATGGCCATCATCAACCGCACCCCCGACTCTTTCTACGACACCGGCCGCACCTTCACCCGGCGGGCCGCCATCGACGCCGCCCTGGCGGCGGTGGCCGCGGGCGCGGACTGGGTGGACATCGGCGGCGTGCCGTTCGCCCCGGGCCCGGCATTGTCAGCGCGGGAGGAAGCCGAGCGGGTTGTCCCGGTCATCGAGACCGTGCGGGCCGGTTCGGACGCCATCATCTCCGCCGACACCTTCCTGCCCGAGGTGGCCGAAGCGAGCATCCGCGCCGGAGCCAACGTCATCAACGACACCACCGGATTGCACCACCCGGAGCTGGCGGCGGTCGTGGCGGAAGGCGGGGCGCATCTGGTCATCACGCACTCGCTCGCCGCCCCACGCACCGTCTTTCCCCGCCCCCGTTACGACGACGTGGTCGACGACGTCGCCGGGTTCCTGCGACGAAAGGTGCAGCTGGCCCTGGACCTGGGCATCCCGGCCGGGAAAATCATCGTCGACCCGGGCCACGACCTGAACAAGAACACGCTGCATTCGTTGGAAATCACCCGGCGCTTTGCCGAAATCGCGTCCCTCGGCTACCCGGCGCTGGCGGCGGTGTCCAACAAGGACTTCATCGGCGAGACGCTGGCGCAGCGCAAGCAGGAACGGCTCTCCGGCTCGCTGGCCGCAGCGGTCATGTGCATCATGAACGGGGCGCGGATCCTGCGCATGCACAACGTCGCGGAAGCCAGCTCGGCCATCCGCATGACCGAGGCCGTGATGGGCTGGCGGGAACCGTCCTGCCTGAGGCACAACATGGGCGACGTCAACGAACCGGCGGCGCCGTGACGCGCCCGATCCGGCGCCTCCTGCCGCCTGGGCCGGAGCAGGCTACCGACCAGCAGCTGCTGGCCTGGTACGGCGATCTCCCCCGCTCCGGCCCGTGGGTCCGCTTCAATTTCGTGGCCAGCCTGGACGGCGCCTCGACCTATGCCGGCCGCTCCGGAACCCTGGGCGACGAGGTGGACCAGCGGGTGTTCCTGCTGTTGCGCAGGCTGGCCGATGTCCTGGTGGTCGGTGCCGGAACGATCCGGGCCGAAGGCTACGGCGGCGAGCTGCTCTCGGCGGAGTCCCAGGCCTGGCGCCTCGCCCGCGGCATGAGTGCGCATCCGCCTGTCGCCGTGGTCTCGGCGTCGCTGGACCTGGACCCGGGCAGCGCATTCTTCACCGCCGCGCCCGTGCGGCCGATCGTGTTGACCAGCGCCGCGTCGCCCGCGACCCGGCGCCGGGCGCTGGAACCGGTGGCCGACGTGCTCGACGCCGGCACCACCAAGGTGGAACCGGCGCGGGTGGTGAAGGCGCTGGCCGCCCGCGGCTACGAGCAGATCCACAGCGAGGGCGGGCCGCTTCTCTTCGGCAGCTTCCAGGCGGCGGGGCTGGTGGACGAGCTGTGCCTGACGATCAGCCCGGTGTTGGCCGGCGGGGCCGCCAAGCGGATATCCGACCATGTTCCCGGCGCGCGCGAGTCGCTGCAGCGGCTTCAACTGCGGCAGGTGCTCGAGTCCGGGTCGATGCTGCTGTTGCGTTACACCGCCGCGGACAGCGCACCGGGGACCACGTCCACGGACACCGGCAGCCTCCCCACCCGCTCGCCGTCGGCGTAAGCGGTGACGCCGGCGGCCTCCAACCGGACCGTCCTGACCCGCTCGATGCGGACGGCCGGATGGCCGAGGTGCCGGCCGGCGTAGACGCGCGGAAAGATGCCGACGAAGGCCCGACGGGACAGTGGCGAGACGATGAACAGATCCAGCAAACCGTCGTCGTACGCCGCCCCCGGCACAATGCGCATCCCGCCGCCAAAGGAGCGGCCGTTGGCCACGGCGACGAGCATCGCGTCGACCTCCCGCGGCACGCCGTCCACGACGAGGCTGTAGCGGATGGGCCGGAAGGAAGCGAGTTCGCGCAGCATGGCCAGCGGATAGCGCAGCCGGCCGCGGGGGAATTTCCAGCGGTTGGCACGGTCGTTGACGGCCGCATCGAAGCCGGCCGAGAGCACCCCGGCGAACCAGGCCGTGGACCCGTCCGGATGCGTCACCCGGCCCAGGTCCACCCTGCGCGGTTGCTCCAAGGCGTGCAGGAAATGCCCGACGGCGGCGGCCGGCCCGGCGGGCAGGCCGAACAGCCGGCCAAAGTCGTTCCCGGTGCCCGCCGGCACGATGCCCAGCGGAACCTGTGTGCCCGCCAGCGCGTTGACTGCTAAGTGAACCATTCCGTCACCGCCCACCACCAGGAGGGCGGAGACCCCGCGGCGCAGCGCGCCGGCGACCAGGTCGGCGAGCGCGGCCCCCGTTTCCGCCCGCAGCTCGACGGCGGGGCGGCCACGCCGGGCGAGCTCGGCCATGACCTCCGCTCCCGCACCGGCGGCCGTTCCAAAGGACGCACGGGGGTTGACCGCGACGGCGATCGGCGCAGAGGACGGCAGCGAGGTCACAGCAGATCATTGTGGCATCGCGGCGGCCCGCGGTCGCGGTACGACACAGGCGGCCGGCGGTTACACTTGGCTTCGCGCAGGACTCCCGAGACCCGACAGAGAGGCGGCCGGTGATTCCCCTATCCCACTACGACGTCCTGGGGTTGCCGGTTAATGCCACGGCGCACCAGATCAAGGCCGCGTACCGCCGGGCCGCCCGCGCCACGCACCCGGACCATGGCGGGGATGCCGCCGAGTTCCGCCGCGTCAGCCAGGCCTACGAAGTCCTCAGCAACCCGCAGGCCAGGTCCCGCTACGACCGTTCCTACGGTGCCGCCGGCCCGGGCGCCCCGACGGACAGCACCGGAACCTTCGCGGCCGGCCCCGGCCCCCGGCACTCTGCGCCCGGACAACGCGGGCCGTCGGCGTCGGACTCCCCCGTCTATGTTCCCGCCTACGGCTCCCCGGACGGGTCCCCTGCATTGCCGGAGAACATCGCCCGCCAACACATCCATGGGGCGCCGCGGAAGCGTGGCATCTTCGGCGCCGGGGCCCGACTGCGGCGCGAGGCGCTGACGGCGCAGCTGATCAGCCGGCAGATCCTGCCGGCCATCCCGTCCGCACGGCTGGTCAACGGCTTGCACTCGCCGGCGGACAACGGCTTCATCGACCACGCGCTGTTGGCAGGCTACCGGCTGGCACTGATTGATTCGATGCTGCTGCCGCGGGGGAATTTCCGCTGGGACGGCCGCACCCTGCACAAGGACGGACGGATCGTGGAACCGCCGAGGCTGGCACCGGCGGTGCGCAGGATGCAGGAACTGTTTCCGGAACTCAATGTCACCGGTTGGACGGTGATCCACTCCGCCGACGGGAACCTCCACGAACCGGTCATCGATTACACGCGCGGCTACGACCCGGACGGGATCGTCCCGGTGCACGTGGTCAACGCGGCGCGTCTGGTGCGCGAGCTCAAACAGTTCCTGTCCTCCGGCCCGGCGCCAAACACCGTGCACGTCCCCTCGCTCGCCAGGTTGCTGGGCGGCATGCACGCCTGACGGCGTGCTTCCCCGCCCGCCCGGGTGCTGCTCCGCCCGCCAGCCCGGATGCCGGGCCGCGGCTGAGGCGCGCTTAGGATGTAATCCGTGTTCCGCATCCTCTTCTACGCCCCCGAAATCCCCGGCAATACCGGCAACGCCATCCGGCTGGCCGCGGTCACCGGAGCCGAACTGCACCTGGTCGAGCCGCTGGGCTTCACCTTCGAAGACTCCAAGCTGCGCCGCGCCGGGCTGGACTACCACGATCTTGCCGTGGTCCGGGTCCACGCGGATCTGGAGGCTGCGTGGGACGCCCTGCAGCCGGAACGGGTCTTCGCTTTTGCGTCCGACGGGGAGCGCTCCTACACGGACGTCGCCTACGCTCCCGGCGACGTGCTGATGTTCGGGCCGGAGTCGGTCGGTCTGCCGGCATCGGTCAAACAGGATCCGCACGTCACGGCGCGGCTGCGCCTGCCCATGCTTCCGTCGCTGCGGTCGCTGAACCTGGCCAACGCGGCCTCCATCGCCGTCTATGAGGCGTGGCGGCAGCACGGTTTTGCCGGGGCCAAACTGTAGCGCCGACGCGGTTCGGTGCGGCGGCGTGTCGGGCTGGACCCTGCCTTCGGCGGGGACGGATAGACTTGAATGATATGGATACGCCCCAGCCATCTGATCGCCTGGCCAGCCCCGGTAACTCCCCCGGGGACAACGACTACGCACCGGATGACGATGCCTCCGTGCTGCACGCCGACCAGCTCACCGGCGGATCGGAAGACGCCGAGCGGCGGCCGATGCCGGCCGTCACGAAGTGGCTGCTGCTTGCCCTGGCCGCCGTCGTCGTGGTGGTGGGGGCCATCGCCGTAGCGAAAACCGTGGGCGGAACCTCGGACCAGGACGTCACGGCTGCCGCGGACGTCGTCGCCAGCCAGCAGGAACTGGAGGGAGGCGGCACCGTGGACGCCTCGGTGTCGCTCCGCGAGAACGCCGCCGTCCTGACGTTCCACGGCGTCCAGGCGTCCGAGGGGCGCACGTACCAGGTCTGGCGGCTTCCGGCGGACGGTTCGGCGCCGGTGTCGGCCGGCACCATCGACGCCGCCGACATCACCTCGGGCAAGCCGGTGGTTATCGACGGCATCTCCACCAGCCGAGAACTGGCCGTCTCCATCGAGGCACCCGGCGGAGCCGAATCGCCCCGCCTGCCGTTCGCCGTCGTCATTCCGCTCGCCACGCCGTAGCCCGGCGCCGCCGGCCACCTGCCGAGGCACGGGCACAGGCACCCGCGCGGCCTGCCACCGTGACGCCGTGGGGGCGCAGGTCTCCCACCGGGCCGGCGTGAGCGGGAGATCGGCCGGCGGCCTGCGGCCTGCGTCAGAATCCGGCGATGGTTTCCGGGGTATTGATTTCCACCACGTGGAAGGCCTCGGCGCTGCGTCCGGGCAGGCCGCCGCGCATGGCGTTCTCCGCCAGGTTCTGGCGCACGCGGGCGTCCATGGCGGCCAAGTCCGGGTGTTGGCTCGCGTGGATCCTGATGGCGGCCAGCTTCGTGTCGACGTGGTCGGTGATGTCCACGTAGTGGTTCTCGCGTTCCCGCGGCCCGCCGTAGAACCACAGGAACGGCACCTTGTAGGCGGCCAGCCCTGCCTCGAGCAGTTCGGGATAGGCGTACGGGTTTTCCACGGCCGGGTAGATCGCGCGGGTGACGATTTCTCCGCAGGCCAGATGGTCCGGGTGGCTCTTTTGAATGCGGTCCCAGGCACGCTCCGGGTGCATGGACAGCACGATGTCGGGCCGGATGCGGCGCATCAGCTCCACCACCTGGCGGATCACCTCGTGGGTGGGCTCCAGGTAGCCGTCGGGCTGATGCAGGAAATGCAGGTCGGTGACGCCGGCCAGCGCTGCGGCCTTGGCCTGCTCGGCCGCCCGCAGTTCGACGATGCCGGCGCGCTGGGCGTCGTCAAAGCCGCCCGCGTCGCCGTCGGTCATGATGCAGTAGCTGACTTCCACGCCCGCCGCGGTCCAGCGGGCAATGGTGCCGGCGGCCCCGAAGTCCAGGTCGTCGGGGTGCGCGGCAAAGACCAGGACGCGTGCTGGCTGGAATTCCTCAACCGTCACCGCCGCTAGCCCTTCCGCCGGCGGATCTCGGCGGCGGCCTGCGGCAAGACGGTGGCCAGGTCGCCCACGATGCCAAAGTCGGCGATCTCGAAGACCGGCGAGTCGGCGTCGTTGTTGACCGCAACAATCACCTTGGCGGTCTGCATGCCGGCCTTCTGCTGGATGGCCCCGGAGATGCCCGCGGAAATGTAGAGCTGAGGCGAGACGGTCTTGCCGGTCTGGCCGACCTGCGCCGAGTGCTCGATCCAGCCGGCATCGGTGGCGGCCCGGGAGGCACCCACCGCCCCGCCGAGCGCGTCGGCCAGGTCTTCGATCGGCGCGAAATCGCCGCCGGTGCCGCGGCCCCCGGCCACGACGACGCGTGCCTCGGTCAGGTCAGGACGGCCGGTGGCGGTCTTCTCGGTGCGTTCGGTGATCCGGGCGGCGGGGCCGAAGTCCCCGGCGTCGACCGTCACGACCTGCGGCGCCGCCGCCTGGGCCGCCGGAGCCTCGGCCACAACATTGGCCTTCACGGTGATGACCGGCGTGCCTTCGGTGACGTTGGCCTGCACGGTATAGGCGCCGGCCAGCACGCTCTTGGTGACCGTCAGGTCCGCCGAGACGTCGATGGCGTCGGTGATGACCCCGGATGACAGTTTGATGCCGGCCCGTGCGGCGATCTCCTTGCCTTCGAACGTGTTGTCCAGCAGCACCGCGGCCGGAGCGGCCTGGCGCACGGCCGCCGCCAGAAAGGCGGCCTTCGGGGCCACCAGGGCGCCGTCCACGTCCGCGGCCGGCAGGTAGACGGTGCCCACGCCGTACTCCCCGAGCTCGGTCCGCAGGGCGTCGGTGAGATCGCCGTTGAATGCTGCCACCGGTTCTCCGATGCCGCGGGCGAGCGTGAGCAGTTCCCGGTGGATCTTGTGCAGGGCGTGGCCGGGACGGTCGATGAAGACAAGAACAGTAGTCATGGTGCCGATATCCTTCGCGGTTTCCGTGGCGGACTAGAGCAGGTTCTGGGCGGCCAGGAAGTCCACCAGGCGGATCCCGGCGTCGCCCTCATCGGTGATGATGGTGCCCTGCGACCGCGGCGGCCGCGCTTCTGCCTTGGCGACGGCGGTCCAGGCACCCGCCGTGCCGACCGCGCCGGGTTCGATGCCCAAATCCGCCAGCGACACGGTGGCCACGGGCTTTTTCTTGGCGGCGATGATGCCCTTGAAGTTCGGGTAACGCGGTTCGTTAATCTGGTCGGTGACCGATACCACCGCGGGGAGTTCCGCTTCCAGGCTGTCGGCGTGGGTATCGCCGTCCCGACGGGCGCGCACGGTGGTCCCGTCGACCTCCAGGCTGGCGGCGAAGGTCAGCTGCGGCAGGCCCAGGCGCTCGGCCAGCTGCGCCGGAACCAGCGAGGTTTCGCCGTCGGTGGATGCCATCCCGGTGAGCACCAGGTCGATGTCGCCGAGGCTGCGGACGGCGGCCGCCAGCACCAGCGACGTCCCGGCGGCGTCCGAGCCGGCCAGGGCATCATCGTTTACGTGCATGCCTTCGGTGGCGCCGATCTGGAGCGCCTTCTTCACGGCGGTGGCCGCTGCTGCCGGGCCCATGCTCAGTGCGATGACCCGGTTGCCGGCCTTCGGGCCGCCGCGCTCCTCCGCCAGCTGCAGGGCGGCTTCGATGGCGTATTCGTCCAGTTCGGACAGGATGCTCTCCGAGCGGTCCACCGTTGCCGGATCGCCGGTCAGGTGCCGGTCGAACTGTGCGTCCGGTACGTGCTTGACCAGCACCACGATGTTCAAGGCTGTGCCTGCTGCTTTTTGCATCCTCGCTGAACTTCCTTCCGCCGTCCACGGCCCGCGCGGGTGTTGCGGGCCGCTGCAAACACCCTAACCTTACCGGCATCGCCGCGGCGGTAAACACCTGCGGGGCCGCCGCCTGCGCCACGGCAAACCCCGCGGCGGTAAACACCTGCGGGGCTGCCGTTGTGCGCCGCCCCGGTGAGGGCTGGTGCCTCACCGGGGACGTGCGGTCAGGCCTGGCCTTCGCCCAGGGTCACGTCGACGGTGCGTTCTTCGCCGCCACGCAGGTAGGTGACCTGCACGGTGCTGCCGGCGGCGTGTTCGCGGATGGCCGCGGTCAAGGACTGGCTGTCGTCAATGACGCGGTTTTCCACCCGGGTGATGACGTCGCCCTTTTGCAGGCCGGCCTCCTTGGCGGGCGATCCCTCAACCACCTCCACGACGGCCGCCCCCACCGAGAACTGGGTGTTGCCGGAGGAGTTGCCGGAGGGCTTGGCCGTCACCGTCACACCGAGTTGGCCGTGGCTCGCCGTCCCGTCTTCGATCAGGTCCTGGGCGATCCGCTGCGCGTAGTTGCTGGGGATGGAAAAGCCCACGCCGATGCTGCCGCTGTCTTCGCCCGAGGAAGCGATGGCCACGTTGACGCCGATGACCTCTCCGTTGGTGTTCACGAGCGGACCGCCCGAGTTGCCATGGTTGATCGCCGCATCGGTCTGGATGACATTCAGGAAAATGCTGCCCTGGTTCGAGGACCGTTCCTCGCCGGGGAACTGGAAGTTCCACTGGTCGCCCGGGCCCGGCTGGGCACTGTCGCCTGAATTCTCCGGCACGGCGGAGGACGAGACGCTGATGGTGCGGCTCAAGGTGGACACGATGCCGTCGGTGACGGTGCCCGCCAGGCCCAGCGGCGCTCCGATGGCAATGGTGGTGTCGCCGACGTTGAGCTTGTCGGAGTCGGCAAACGTCGCGGGCGTGAGGCCCTTGGCATTGATCTTGATCACGGCCAGGTCCGACAAGGGATCGGTGCCGACCACCTTGGCCTTGTGCACGCCGCCGTCGCTGGTGCGCACCTCGACGTCGGGATTAGCCGTCTGGCCGCCCAGCGTCACCACGTGCGCGTTGGTGAGGATATGCCCCTCCGTGTCCAGGGTGATGCCCGATCCTGATCCCCCGGTGTTGCCGCTGGCCACCGAGATCGTCACCACGCTCGGCGAGGCCTTGGCCGCCGCGGCGGTGATCTCGTTGACCGAGTCCGTGTTGTTCACGATCAGCTGCTCCGGACCGCTGCCGGTGATGGAGGTGCCCGCCGAGCCGTCCGCCAGCGCCTGCGAACCCACGGCGACTCCACCGCCGGCCAGGCCTGCCAGCAACATGCCGGCGATCAGCGTCCCGGTGCCAAAGCGTTTCCTGGTGCCCGCCCCGGCACGCTGCCCGCCTGCCGGGTTTCCGTAGCCGTTCCCCTGCCCGTGGCTGCCGCTCCCGTATCCGGGGGTGTGGCCCTGTCCCCCGTAGCCGCCTGAACTGCCCGCGTTCTCCGGGCCGTAGGACGGCACGGCATACTGGCCAAACGTGCCCGGGGCGTGCTGGCCGTACTGAGGCTGCTGCGGGGTGTGGTGTTGGGGCTCCTGCCGGGCCTGGTCTTGCGCCGAAACCTGCCGCGCAGCTTCCGGTGCCGGGCGACGGAACCGCTGGGTCTCGTCGGTTGCCGCCGGCTGCTCCCCGGCACGGAAGGCCGGCGGATTCTGCGGCAACGGTGGCATCGGCCGGGCGGGCCGCTGCTGCGGCTCCTGGTTGTTCTCGCTCATGGCAGGTCCTTTCTTGGTCTGCATTCCACTATGCACGGCTTCGCTGGGATAACGTCGCACGTTTCCTGTAAGGAATCTGGAAACCAGCCGTATGCCGGCGACGGGGCGCGGCCCCGCCGGACGCCTCCGCACGCCCACCCATAGGGTCAAACGATGTATCGCAGTCCGCCACATGCGGCGGAGGAGCTGCTCGGGTGTTCGCCGCGGGCGGAGGGCTGTGGTGGACGGTGCCAAACGCAGGACCATAGAATCACGAGTGGGTGGATCCGCCCCGGCCGGGGCCAGGACCACGCCGATGAGCCGGGGCGCCACGGCCCCAGCTGCTGCTGAAGGGACCTTTATGCGCTCACCGTTCAGGCGTCTGGCGGCCGTAGCCGGCCTGACGGCAGTCTTTCTCGCGCCCGCAGCGCTGGCGCACGCGGTGCCGCCGGTCGACATTCCGCCGGGCGAGTTCGTGGTGGACCAGGCCGGTGTGCTCGGTGCCCGGACGGCCGAGGTCGAGGACGCAGTACGCGAGCTGCAGCAGTCCGAAGGCCTGAACGTCTACATCGTCTTCGTGGATGAATTCACCGAACCGGCCGACCGCAACCAGTGGGTGCTGGAGATGGCCGAGCTCAACTCGCTGGGCTCCGTCGACAGCTTGCTGGCCGTTGCCGTCGACGGCCGCGAATACCTGTTCCAGTCGGCCGAGGGCAACCCCGTCGTCTCCCGGGACCAGAACATCGCGCAATCCATCCGGCCTGCCCTCGGGGAAGCGGACTGGGCGGGGGCCGCGCTGACCGCCGTGGCGGCGGTCGAGGATGCCGCCACCGGTGGCGACGGTTCCGTCGCATCCGGTGGCGGGGGCGGCTCGCTGGGCCCGGTGCTGCTCCTGGGCGGCGTCGTGGTGGTGGGCGGCGGCGCGGCGCTGCTGTATGCGCGGTCCAAGCGGAACAAGAGCCAGCGCCCGCAGCCTCAGCTGCAGACCGGCCCCGACGGGCGTCCGCTGGATCCGCATGACGCCATGTCCGTGGAGGACCTTCGCAAGAAGGCCGGCAGCCTGCTGGTGGCCGCCGACGACGCGATCAAATCGAGCGAGCAGGAGCTGGGCTTCGCCATGGCCCAGTACGGGGACGAAGCCGTGCAGCCGTTCCGCCAGGACATCACCGCGGCCAAGTCCCACATGATGGAGTCCTTCAAACTGCAGCAGCAGCTCGATGACCATATTCCGGACACCGAAGAAGAGCAGCGCGCCTGGCTGGGCGACATCATCCGCCGCTGTGAGGCAGTCAACGATTCCCTCCAGTCACACAAAGAGGACTTCGACGCGCTGCGGGAGCTGGAAGAAACCGCACCGCAGGCGCTTGAGCGGGCCCGGGCCGCCGCCCGGGAAACCCGCGGCAGGCTGGACGACGGCACGGCCCGGCTGGAACAGCTTCGCACCCGCTTTGCCGACAGCGCGCTGCAACAGGTCGCCGACAACATCGGCCAGGCCGGGGAACGGCTGGATTTCGTCGAGAACGCGGCCGGCACCGCGCAGGACAAGCTCGACGAAGGAGACCGCAGCGCCGCCGTGATCGCCGTGCGCGCGGCCGAGGAGAGCCTGCACCAGGCCAACATCCTGTTGGAGGCCATCGCCAGGACGGCCAAGGACCTTGAGGACGCCCGGCAGAGCATGGAACGCAGCATCGCCGACGCGACCCAGGACATCGCCCAGGCCAGGGCCATCATCGCCTCCGGGCAGCACCCCGAGCTCGCGGGCCCCTTGGCCGGGCTGGAGGCGGCCGTGTCCGCCGTCCGGCAGGAGGCCGCCGGGGGGCGCATCGATCCGATCATGATGGTGCAGCGGCTGGAGGCAGCCATGGAGCCCTTGGATGCCTCGCTCTCCGGAATCCGGGACGCCCAGGACCGCAACCGGCGTGCCCGCGAGGCCCTGCAGCACGCCATCATGTCCGCGCAGGCCCAGATCTCCGGCACCTCGGATTACATCCAGGCGCGGCGCGGCGGCGTTCGGAGCGAGGCACGCACCCGGCTGGCGGAGGCGGAACGGAATCTCGACCATGCGCTGGCCATCG
Organism: Arthrobacter sp. Y3223166; assembly: GCF_059090935.1. Lineage (NCBI taxonomy): Bacteria > Bacillati > Actinomycetota > Actinomycetes > Micrococcales > Micrococcaceae > Arthrobacter > Arthrobacter sp. Y3223166. The sequence goes on from NZ_JBNHGE010000025.1 coordinate 19,404, forward strand.
CCGACTCGGATCCGGAGCAGGCGCTCAACTACGCCCGCCAGGCCAATGCCCTGGCGCAGCAGGCCAGCCAGATGGCCCAGGAGGATGTGGACGGTTTCGGTGGCGGCATGGGCGGCTTCGGCGGAGGAGGAATGTTCGGCGGTCGGGGCGGCGGCCTGGGCGGGGCGATCCTCGGCGGCATCCTCATCGATTCCATCCTCCACGGCGGACACGGCTCGCACGGCGGCGGCGGGATCTTCGGTGGCGGCGGCGGCGGTGACGTTTTCGGCGGCGGCGGCTTCGGCGGTTTCGGCGGTGGCGGCGGCGGCTTCGGTGGCTTCGGCGACGGCGGCGGCGCCGGCGGCGGCTTCTAGACCAGACAGACCGGGCAGCCGTCCTGGCTGCTTGGAAGGCAAAGTTCGAGTAATTCCGATCGAAAGGCATCACCGTGGTAAAGCACTCAATTTTCGGCCGCATGGCACAGTTGGCCAAGGCAAACATCAACGCGCTGCTCGACCAGGCGGAGGATCCGCAGAAGATGCTGGACCAAATGGTCCGCGACTACACGAACAACATTGCCGAAGCCGAAAGCGCCGTCGCGCAGACCATCGGCAACCTGCGCATGCTGCAGGACGACTACAACGAAGACCTCGAGAACGCCCGCAGCTGGGGTGCCAAGGCCTTGGCCGCCAGCCGAAAGGCCGATGAGTACCGCGCCTCGGGCCACGCCGCTGACGCCGAGAAGTTCGACAACCTCGCGAAGGTGGCAATCCAGCGCCAGATCTCCTCGGAGAACGAAGCCAAGGGCGCCGAGCCCACGATCTCCTCGCAGACCGAAATCGTGGAAAAGCTCAAGCAGGGACTCAACCAGATGAAGTCCAAGCTCAACGAGCTGCAGAACAAGCGCGACGAGCTGATCGCGCGCGCCAAAACCGCGCAGGCCCAGTCGCAGGTCCACGACGCCATCAAGAGCATCGACATTCTCGACCCGACCAGCGAAGTCGGCCGCTTCGAGGAGAAGATCCGCCGCGAGGAAGCAAAGGTACGCGGCCAGGCCGAGCTGGCCGCTTCCAGCCTGGATGCCCAGTTCGAGAGCCTGGAAGACCTCGGCGAGCAGACGGAGGTTGAGGCGCGGTTGGCAGCCCTGAAGTCCGGGACCGGCCCGGCCCCGTCGTCGCTGGAGGCCGGCAAGGAAGCTACCTCAGAGAGCTACTGAGCACCAGCCCTCCGGCCGCCCTGGCATGAATGGCTCCGTGCCGCACCTTCCGGTGTGGCCCGGAGCCTTTCCTGTCGGCCCGGGTCCTTCCTTTCCGGGGGCGGTGCGATCGCGTTAACGGCGCGGCTTCACGGCCCGGAGAAGGCTGCGGCCGGTGAAACGGCCGGGTCCGGAGGCGCGGATCCGCGCGCGGCGCAGGGCCTTGGGGTTGTAGTGCCGGGGACGGTGCTCGACTGCGTCCGGCACGCCGGCGCCCCGCCCCCGCGGCGCCGAACCCACTCCCCCGTCCTGCTCTGGCGACGGACGACGGCGGGAGCCCGCCCGGGACGCCGCCGGAGCCGGCTGTGCGGCGGGCGCCGCGGCCGGCGCAGGGGTGGCGGTCGCCGCGGCCGGAGCAGGGGTGGCGGGCGCCGCGGCCGGAGCAGGGGTGGCGGCCCGGTCGTGCCCGGACTCAGGTTCCGGGGGCCCGGGACGCCGCCTGCGCAGCAGTAGCCAGCCGATCAATGCAAGGTAGGCAGTTGGAACCAACCAGGCGGGGACGGCGTACAGCACATCGGTAAGCAACCCGTGGGCCCCGTGCGCGGCATCGATCAGCCGGTCCTCGACCTGGTGCCCCGCGGCATTCCGGACAGCAAAGAAGGCGTAGTAGGCGGTGCCCAGCCCGGCGAGCAGCAGCAGGTAGCCCTGGGCTCTTTCCAGCACCGGCCAGGCTTCGGGCCATCGCCGGCCGGCGGCGGCCCCGACCGAGGACGCTGCGGCGCACAGCAGGCCGAAACCGGCGAGCAGGCCCAGGACGTAGGCGGCCATGCCGGCGACAGGGGCTTCCGCGCCGCCCTGCTCCCCGGCCGCGGCCAGCAATTCCGGCAGCTGTGGCGCGAGCGAGGCCAGCCCGATCACCGCACCGGCAACAGCCATCGCGCTGAGCCGGACGAACGCTCCGCCTCCCGCCGCCGCTGCCTGCAACAGCCGGACCCGCCCGCCGGCCACCAGGAAGGACGCGAGCAGGACCAACAACATCCCGGTCCCGGCCGAAATGTAGGCCAGGGCCCCGGCATGGGTCGCCGGATTACCTGCCGCCAGGAGCGCCAACGAGAACGACGTCGTGTAGCCGCCGGTCAAGACAAGAGCCGTCACGGCGGACCGGCGCACGGCGTCAGCGGCCGTGCTGTGCCAGCTGCTGCCGGCGGCCATCAGGAGCCACGCCGGCAACAGGAGCAGGCTGCAGGGGTTGAACAGGGCTGCCGCTCCGGCGGCCAGGGCGTAGCTGCTCACTGATTCCAGCATGGGACAACAACGATCTTTCCGAGGGAAAATCGGGGACGGGTGAAACCATACTACCGGTCGGGGTTGTGGCCTCGGGCACTAACCCGCCTGGCTCGCGGCCCGGGGCTTGCGGCCCAGGCACGCCGGTCCGGCTTGCGGCACCCCGGGCACAGCCGGTCCGGCTTGCGGCATCGGGGCACGCAAAAGCCCCGCCCGACATGACATCGGACGGGGCCCTTGCTCTTGGTTGCGGGGAGAGGATTTGAACCTCTGACCTCTGGGTTATGAGCCCAGCGAGCTACCGAACTGCTCCACCCCGCGGCGCAGTGAATACATTACCGGCCGCGGGGTAGCGAAGCAAATCGGTCAGTTGCCCTCGGTCGCCTCCGGAGAAGGCTGCTCCGTTGCCCCGTTCGCTCCGCCTTCGGGGGCGGCGCCGGAGATCGCTGCCTCGGCGTCGATGGCGTCCTGCAGCGCCGCCTGGAGCCGCTCCTGGGCTTCGCCGTAGGCGGCGAAGTCGCCCTCCGCCAGCGCGGCCTGTCCCTCCTGGATCGCGGTGCGCGCGGCCTGCAGGGCCGCCTGCAGGTCCTCCTCGGCACTGGTCTCCGGTGCGTCCGGCGTCGCCGGTGTCTCCCCGACGTTTTCTTCGTCGCCGGTGGTGGCGCCCGAATCGCCTTGGAACACCTGGTCCAATGCTTCGGACAGCGTCGGGGCGAAGCCGACTTCCTCACCGAAGCTCACCAGCACGCGGCGCAGGATCGGGTAGGAGGAAGCGCCCGAGGACTGGACGTAGACCGGCTGCACGTACAGCATGCCCCCGCCGACCGGCAGGCTGAGCAGGTTGCCGTTCTTCACCTCGGAAGCGCCCTGGCGCAGCAGGTTCAGCGCCTGCGACACTTCGGTGTCCGAGTTGAACAGGTTCTGTGCCTGGCCCGGACCGGGCACGGTGATGTCGCGCGGCAGTTCGAGCAACCGCAGCGTGCCGTAGTCCTCGGACTTCACGCCGTCTTCGCCGGTGCCGGCGTCCGCGTTGGCGGAAAGGAACCCGTACAGCACGTTGCGTGCCTGCTCGCCGGGAACGGCGAACGGAATGAACGGGGTGGTGAGCGAGAAGGACGCCGCGTCCTGGTTGGGCATCTGCAGCGACAGGTAGTACGGCGGCTGCTTGACGGTCGATCCCTCGCCCAGCGTCGGATCCGTGGGAACACTCCAGGCGTCGGAGTTCTCGTAGAAGCGGTTGACGTTGGTCACGTGGTACCTGGTGAGCAACTCCCGCTGCACCTTGAACAGGTCCTCCGGGTAGCGGACGTGCGCCATCAGGTCGGCCGACATCTCGCTGTACGGCTTGATCGTCGTCGGGAACACGTTCGTCCAGGCCTTGAGCAGCGGATCCTGGTCGTCCCAGGCGTAGAGGTCCACGGACCCGTCGTAGGCGTCCACGGTTGCCTTGACGGCGTTGCGGATGTAGTTGACCTCCTCCGCCGGCAGCGCCACCGTGGCGCCCCCGGTGGTCCCGGAGTCAATGGTGGCCGACTCCAGTTGCTGCGGAGTCGAGTACGGGAAGTGCTCGCTGGTGGTGTAGGCGTCCACGATCCACTTCACGCGGCCGTCAACGATGGCGGGGTAGGCATTGCCGTCCACCGTCAGGTACGGAGCGACTTTTTCGATACGCTGGCGCGGATCCCGGTCGTAGAGGATCTGCGATTCGGAATTGACCGCGTCCGACAGCATCAGGTCCGTCGACTGGAATTTCAGGGCGTAGACCAACCGGTTGAACCAGTTGCCGATGTTGGGACCGCCGTCGCCGTCGAACGTGTTCCGGGTATCGGTTTCGGCATTGGCACTCTGCGGCCGGTCGATCTCGATCGGGGTGCTGCCCTCGGGCGCACCGACGATCGAATAGTCCGGAGACGCTTCGCCGAAGTAGATCCTGGGCTCGTAGGTCGAGTCGTCGCCCAACACGCCCTGCGACGGGATCCCGGAGAGCATGAACGACGGTTTGCCGTCCGGCTCCACGCGGGAGCCGGCGGCCGCGACGACGCCGTAGCCGTGGGTGTAGAGCAGGTGCTCGTTGACCCAGCCGGCCGGCACGCCCGCGGTGTTCAGTTCGCGGACGGCGATGACGGTGTCCTGCACCTCGCCGTCGACCGTGTAGCGGTCCACGTTGAGCGTCTCGTCGAACTGGTAGTACTGGCGGAACTGTTCCAGCTGCGCGAACGCGTCCGACACCAGGTTCGGATCCAGCAGGCGGATATTGGCCGTGGTTTCGGCGTCCTCGCGCAGCGCGCCGGCTTCTGCCTCCACGACGGCTTCATAGTTCATGGTCTGGACGTCGTCCAGGCCGTAGGCCAGGCGGGTCAGGGCGATGTTGCGTTCGATGTACGGGGCCTCGACGTCCTGCTCATTCGGGATCACCTGGAAGCGCTGGACGATCCACGGGTAGACCCCGCCGGCGAGGATGGCGGTGACGACAAGCATGGCCGTGCCGACGATCGGCAGCCGCCAGCGGCCGATGAAGGCCGAGACGATGAAGAGGATGGCCACCAGCACGGCGGCGACGGCGAGGATGGCCTTGGTGGGAATCACGGCGTTGACGTCGGTGTACAGCGCACCGGTCCAGTTTCCGGCGTTGGACTGCACGGTGGCGTACCGGTCCAGCCAGTAGTTGACACCCTGCAGGATGAGGAACAGCGCGGCAAAGATTCCCACATGGATCTTCGCCGCGGTGGAGGCGAAGAACCCCTTGTCCTCTAGCCTGATCCCGCCGTAGAGGTAGTGGGTCAGCAGCCCGGCGATGCCGGCAATCAGCACCACGCTGATCAGGAAGCCGTTAATGAAACCGAGGAACGGCAGGGTGTTCATGTAGAAGCTGAAGTCCAGGCCGAACTGGGGATCGGTCTGGCCGAACGGCTGCTGGTTGAAGAACAGCAGGACGGTCTGCCACGCCGAGGCGGCGGCGGTGCCGGCGAAACCGGCGAGCACTACCGGGATGCCGATCATCAGCAGGCGCCGCACCGGCTCCAGCTGCTGCTGGTAACGGTTAAGGTTGTCCTGCAGCGAGCTGTCCGGCGCGTACACCGGGCGTGAACGGTATGCCAGCCGGAGGCTGAAGTAGACGGCAAGGCCCATGATCAGGAAGGCAATGAGGAAGATGGCGATCTTGGTGCCGGTTTCCTTAAGCATGACTTCCAGGTAGCCCAGCTGGTTGTACCAGAGGATGTCTGCGTAGATCTGGGAGAAGAAGACGAAGCCCACCACCAGGACGGCCACCACGATGAGGGTGGGCACCAATGCGGAACGTTTCTTGCCAGGACTGTTAAGCGGTGTTGGCCGGTCGCCGTAAGACCGGTCTTGTCCGAACGTCACTCGTTACCTCGTTGTCTGCATGCGTGGCATCACGGCGAAACCGCCGCTGCGGGGACACTCCCCCTAGATGCCACGAACGGCGGTCTCGGAGGGTTCCGTTCCCATTCTGCCTTGTCAACACCGGCCCCGGCGAACCGCGGCGCGGGAACGGTCCGGCACCGTTGCCGGAATGTGACCGCGTCGCAGCTGAAACGAATCAGCTGCAGCCGGGCAGGGCGGCCGCGTCGCCGCCGCCGCCGATCGCGGTGACGGCCTTGACGGCGTCGTCCAGCGTCGCCACCGACACGACCTGCAGTCCCTCCGGAACGTGGCCGGCGACCTGCGCGCAGTTAGCCTCCGGCGCCAGGAAGACGGTGGCGCCGGCCTCCCGCGCGCCCAGCATTTTCTGCCGGATGCCGCCGATCGGCCCGACGGTGCCTTCGGCGTCAATCGTGCCGGTCCCCGCGAAGTGTTTGCCGCCGGTCATCTCGCCTGGCGTCAGGGTGTCGATGATGCCCAGCGCGAACATCATGCCCGCGCTGGGGCCGCCCACGTTGTCCAGTTGGATCTTCACTTCGAACGGAAAGTCGAATTCGGTGCCCAGCAGGACGCCCAGCTGGTAGTCGCCGTCGCCGTTGGCCCGCGGTGCCACATCCACGGTTTCCTCGCGGCCGTCGCGCGCGATGCCCAGTTCGACCGGGGCGCCGGCACTGGCATTGAGCTCCTCGCGCAGCACCTCGATGCCGGTGACCGGCCGGCCGTTGATGGTCCGGATCGCGTCCTGCAGCTCCAAGACTCCTGCCGCCGCCGCGTCCGGGGTGAAATCGGCCACCGAGAGGGTCTGCGAGTACTCCACGTCCAGCTGGGTCAGGGCCGCCGCGATCGAGGACTCCTGCGACGAGGCCATCAGCGCCGCATTCTGCTGCTGGATGTCGTCCTGCGTGACGTCCGGGGGGTAGACCAGGTCGGCGGGTGCGACGCTGCGCTGGGGATGGAGCCAGGCGGCCAGGACCTGCAGCATGTTGACGTTCGAGTTGGGCCCGCCCTCCACGTACACCGTTGTCAGGTCCAGGGCGCCGGAAGTCTCGTAGGTGGGGCGGTCCGGAACCTCGATCAGCGGGGTGCCGGAAACCTCACCGATGGTGTTGATGGCAGGACCGGGCGTCTCGATGACGTAGCCCGCCGGCAGGGCCAGCCCTGCGGCGCCGGCCACCACGGCGACGACGGCGGCGGCCGCCAGGACCGGTTGCCTGCGGTTTCGGGTAGGCGGCGCAGCCGGCTGCGGGCCGGGAGCGTTGCCGGACCAGCCGTCCGTGCCGTGCTCCGTGCCGTTGTTGGTGGACTGTGTCACCTGGTGGTTCCCTCCCGCAGCTGTCCGGGCCGTGCACCCAACGCGCTGCCGCCCGGGGCGCTCGCGGCGCCTGCTCTAGCGTACGCCGTCGGCCCGGCATCGGTGGTGCGGCGCCTGCTCGGCCTTGAGCGAACTGCCGGTCCCCGGCGCGACAAGGAATCCCGGCTGCCGGTAACGTGGAACTCACGCAACACCCCGGGCACAGCCCCCGCCGCCTCCCCGGCAGCCGCTGCGGCCCGTGCCCGCTCCAACCCTCGAGGACCGGTGGTAGTGATGACCCCCAAGCAGCCCGACGACGACCCGCAGGATCCGCTGGCGGAGATGTTCGCCAAGCTCTTCGGTGGCCAGGCCGGGGCAATGGATCCCGCGGAAATAGCCAAGGCGGCAGGACTTCCCTCCGACCCCACTGCCTTGGCGCAGATGTTCCAGCAGGTCCAGGCGATGATGAGTGCCCCCGCCGAAGGTCCGGTCAACTGGAGACTGGCCCATGAAAGCGCCCGTAAGGTGGCCGCCTCGGACAGCGACCCGTCCGTCTCTACCGCACAGGGCCGCGCCGTCGACGAAGCGCTCCGGCTGGCCGAGATGTGGCTCGATCCGGTGACGAGCATGCCCGGCACCGGGCTCATCGGCAGGGCCTGGTCCCGCGCCGAGTGGGTTGAGGCAACGCTGCCGACCTGGAAGCGGTTGACGGAGCCGGTCGCCAACAGCATCGCCTTCGCGCTGACCAGCGCGCTGACCGAGCAGGTGCCGGAGGAGATGAAGCAGATGCTCGGCGGGGCACACTCCATGCTGCAGAACCTCGGCGGCGCGATGTTCGGCATGCAGCTTGGCCAGGCCGTGGGCGCCTTGGCCAAGGACGTGGTCAGTTCCAGCGACATCGGCGTCCCGCTGGTGGAAGGCAAGATGGCCCTGCTGCCGGCCAACGTCAAGTCGTTCGGCGAGGGCCTGGACATCCCGGGGCAGGACGTGCTGCTCTTCCTGGCGATCCGGGAAGCTGCGCACACCCGCCTGTTCACGCATGTCCCGTGGCTCTCCGGCTATTTGCTGGGCGCTATCGAAAGCTATGCGCGGGGCATCCATATCGACATGGGGCGGATCGAGGAAGTGGCCCGCGACCTCGATCCCACAAACCCCGAATCCATGCAGCAGGCACTCTCGCAGGGCGTGTTCATGCCGAAGCGCACGCCGGAACAGGAAGCCGCCCTGGCCAAGCTCGAAACTGCGCTCGCGCTGGTCGAGGGCTGGGTGGACGAGCTCACCGCCGGCGCAGCGGCCAACCTGCCCTCGGCACCGGCGCTGCGCGAAACGGTCCGACGGCGGCGGGCCACCGGCGGTCCGTCGGAACACGCCTTCGCGGCCCTGGTCGGACTGGAGCTGCGCCCCCGCCGGCTGCGGGATGCCGCCGCCCTGTGGTCCGCCCTGAAGGAGGAACGCGGGGTCGAAGGACGGGACGCGATCTGGAACCACCCCGACCTGCTGCCGACCGCGGAGGATCTGGACGATCCGGCCGGCTTCAGCGCCCGGCGGAAGCTGCTGGACGCCTCGGAGGCGGAAGTCGACGAGGCGCTGCAGAAACTCTTGAGCGGTGGCTTCGAAGGGCAGCAGCCCGGCGACGGCGATGCCCGGAAGCCGGACGGCACCGCCGACCGTGGAGACTCCGGCAGCGCCGGCGGAGGTCCGGACGGCTCCGCTGGCGGTGAGGATACCGGCACCGCCGACGGAGGCCCGGACGGTTCCGGAAGCGGAGACCGCGGCTAGCAGTCGCTCTCGCCGGCGCCGGCACCGTCCATGTCGTCCCCGTCCTGCAGGCCGCGGCCCATGGCAAAGGCGGCGCCGGAGAGGAAGGCCTTGGCGCGTTCGAGCTCCGGATAGGCCTGCAGCAAGCGCCAGAAGCGTGGGCCGTGGCCGGGCTCCAGCAGGTGTGCCAGCTCGTGCAGGATCACGTAGTCGACGACCCAGGCGGGCATGTCCTTGATCTTGTCCGAGATGCGGATGGTGCCCCGGGCCGGCGTTGCCGACCCCCAGCGGTCGTTCTGGTTGGAAACCCATCGGATGCTGGTCGGGACGGCGTTGCCGGCCAGGTAACGCTGCGACAGCTCCGCCGCGTGGCGGGCCAGGTCAGTGTCGCCCGCGGCGGTCCGTCCCTCCGGCCGGGAGCCGCGCGTCTCGAGCCTGGCCAGCATCCGCTGCACCCACTCCCGTTCCTGCGCCGGCGAAAAGTGGCCGGGAATGGAGATCACGGCGGCCCCGTCCCGCCACGCGGCGGAGACGGTCCGGCGCCGGCGTGCTGACCGTTTAACCACCACGGGGGCCCCTGTGGATGTGGTCAGCGCCACCCGCTCCCCCGTGTCGGCCACCAGCGGGACCGGCCGCGGAGGCGTTGCACTGGCACGGGATTCCTGCGTCTGATCTGCTCGGGACATGCGACGAGGTTACCGGGTCAATCCGACCGTCCGCATCCGCCCAGGCCCGGGGCCCGGTTTTCTGTGGATAACCCTCCGACGCCTGCCGCCGCCGTGCCAGCATGGAGGACCGGGCCGCGCCCGGACCACGGGCAGGCGGCGAGGAGGGTTGCGGTGGCACAGTTGAGAATCAATCCAGGCCTGCGCATGCTGGAGGGCGCCGCGGGCAGCGTCCAGTTCGGCCTGGGCGCCGGCGGACTGGTGGTCGAGGGGACCGGGGAAGCGGACCGGCACTTCCTGTCCCGGCTGTGCCGGGGCATCGAATCGGCCGACCTGGATGACGTGCGGGCAGCCTGTGGCCTGGACAGGGAGCGGGCCGCGTCGCTGTTGGCGGCACTGGCACCGGTCCTGCTGCCGGACTCCGGCGGGGAACGCCTGTCGGGGTTGCGCGCCGATCGGCTCGCGCCGGATGCGCGCCGTTGGTCGGCGGTGTACTCGGCCGACGGTGAAGGACCGCTGGCCGCCCGGGGCCGCTGCATCGTTCAGCTGATCGGGCTGGGACGCACCGGTGCAGCGTTGGGCACCGCCCTGGCTGCGGCCGGCGTCGGCACGCTTCTGCTCGAGGATTCGGCGGTCGCCGCGGCCTCAGATGTCGGTTCCGGCGCCATCCGGCTCGCCGACATCGGTCTGGGCCGCGGGCAGGCCGTGCGGCGGGCGGTGCACCAGGTGGATCCCACGGTAGCCTGCCACCTCTTGCCCGGCTCGACCGCGGAGCAGGGTGGCGCAGGCATCTTTCCGCGCGCGCTCAGCCTGGCCGTCTACGTCGACCGCGACGTGGCCGATCCCCGGGTCGCCGCGGCGCTCATGAGCCGGGGACACCCGCACCTGAGCGTCCTGGTGCGCGAGCAGGACACCCTGATCGGACCGTTGGTGGTCCCCGGCCAGACAAGCTGCCTTGGCTGCGTGGAACTGCACCGCGCCGACGCCGATCCGGGGTGGCCGGACGTCGTTGCCCGGTTGACCAGCCGGCCGGCGGAGCCGCAGGCAGACCGGGGCGCGGCCGACGAAGTGTCGCAGGCGGTGGCCGCGGCCGGCCTGGCGGCGATGCAGGCCCTGCTGTTCCTGGATGGACGGAACCAGCCCGGCAGCTTCTCCGCCGTGCTCAAACTCGACAGCGGCGACGGCGCCGTGTCGCGCCACGCCTACCCGCCGCACCCGGGCTGCGGCTGCGTGCTGGGCGCGGCGGCCTGAGCGCGCTCGCCTCCGGGCCGCACAGTCTCAGTTCGCGGCCAGGACGCGCAGCACCTCCTCGCCGTAACGCTCCAGTTTGGACGGCCCCACGCCGGCCAGCCTGGACAGCTCCTGCAAGGACTGGGGCCGGGCTTCGGCGATGGCCACGAGGGTGGCATCCGTGAAGATCACAAAGGCGGGCATCGAGGCTTCACTGGCCGTCTCCTTGCGCCACTCGCGCAGCGCCTCGAACGTCGACTCCTCGTAGGTGGGCGGACAGTTGTGGCACCGGCCCACCTTGCGTTCCGCCCCGCTGCCGAGCAGGGTGCCGCAGACGCGGCACGCCGCCGGTGCGGCCTGCTTGCGCCGCGCCGGCCGCTGGCCCGGCGTGCTGCGGACGGAGGAGGAAGAGGCCGGCCGCAGCCCGTCCAGGAACCGGGACGGCTTGCGGTTGGCGCGGCCTCCCGGGGTCCGGGCCAGCGACCAGGACAGCGCCAGGTGCTGGCGGGCACGGGTGATGCCCACGTAGAGCAGCCGGCGTTCCTCATCCACGGCCTCGTCGGTGTCGGCGAAGGAGATCGGCATCAGCCCCTCGCTCAAACCGACCAGGAAGACTGCGTCCCATTCGAGGCCCTTCGCCGAGTGCAGCGAGGCGAGGGTGACACCCTGTACGGTGGGGGCATGCTGGGCGGCAGCGCGTTCGTCGAGCTCTGCCACGAAGTCGGACATGGTGAAAACACCGCCCGCCGCGGAACCGCGGGCCGCGTCCAACTCGTCGGCCAGTCCCACCAGCGCGGCCAGAGATTCCCAGCGTTCGCGCACCGCGCCGCCGGTCTGCGGAGCTTCCCGCGTGTAGCCCAGGTTCGCCAGCACGTCCCGGACCAGTTGCGGCACGGGTTCGGTTCCGGCGGCCCGGGAGGAGGCCCGCAGCTGGAGGATCGCGTCGCGGACCTCCCGCCGCTGGAAAAACCGCTCCCCGCCGCGCAGCTGATAGCCGATGCCGGCATTGGCCAGCGCCTGTTCGTAGACTTGGGACTGCCCGTTGGTGCGGAACAGCACGGCGATCTGGGCGGCGCCCACGCCGTCGTCGAGCAGTTTGCGGATGCGGGTGGCCACCTGGGCCGCCTCGGCCTCGTCGTCGGCGCATTCCGTGAACGAGGGCTCGGGCCCGGCCGGACGCTGGGCGATGAGCTCCAGCGGGGTCGGCCAGCTGTCGTTGTCCCGCGCCGGCTGCCGGGTGCGGGCGGCCAGCAGCGAGTTCGCCAGCTGCACCACCTGCGGCGAGGAGCGGTAGTCCCGGACCAGTTTTACGACGTCGGCTCCGGGGAAGCGTTTGGTGAACTCGAGCAGATGCCGGGAGGTCGCTCCCGTGAAGGAGTAGATGGTCTGGCTGGCGTCGCCGACGACACAGAGTTCTTCACGGTCACCCAGCCAGAGGTCCAGGAGCCGCTGCTGGAGCGGCGAGACGTCCTGGTATTCGTCCACCACGAAGTGCCGGTACTGGTCCCGTACGGCGGCCGCCACCTTCGGGTCTTCCTCGAGGATCCCCACGGTGATGAGCAGGACGTCCTCGAAGTCGATGATGTTCCGGTCCGTCTTCACGTCCTCGTAGGCCTGGTACAGCCGCGCCACCGTCGTCAGGTCGTAGCCTGCCGGTGCGGCACGCCCGGCCGCCCGGCGGACATAGCTCTCGGGCGTGAGCATGGAAACCTTGGCCCACTCGATCTCGGCCGCCAGGTCGCGGATGGCGGCACGGTCGGTGGTCAGCCGCAGGCGCCGGGCAGATTCGGCGATGACGCTGGCCTTGTGGTCCAGCAGGCCGGGCAACGGACCGCCGACCGCCTGCGGCCAGAAAAACTGCAGCTGGCGCAGCGCCGCGGCGTGGAACGTTCGCGCCTGCACCCCGCCAACACCGAGGTCGCGCAGCCGCGTCCGCATCTCGGCGGCCGCACGCGCGGTGAACGTCACCGCCAGCACCCGCTGCGGCGTATACACCCCGGTGTGTACCCCGTAGGCGATCCGATGCGTGATCGCCCGGGTCTTGCCGGTGCCCGCTCCGGCGAGGACGCACAACGGTCCGGCCAGGTTGGTGGCCACCTGCCGCTGCTCGTCATCCAGTCCGGCCAGGATCCGGTCTTCGAGGCTGCTGTCCGGGAGGGGCCCGGCTGCCGCTGCGCTCATCGTCCGGCCTGCGGCAGTTCGCCGCCGTACCAGTGCTCGATCAGCGCCCGCGCAATTGAAATGCCGCTGGCCACCTGGACCTCGTCGGCCTTCAGTGCCGCGGCCAGTTCCTCCCGGCTGAACCACCGTGTGTCCAGGATCTCCACGCCGTCGGGCACCGACGCCGCGTCCGTCGCGACCGCCGTGAAACCAATCATCAGCGATGCCGGGAACGGCCACGGCTGGGACCCAAGGTAGCGCGGCGAGTGCACGACGACGCCGGACTCCTCCTCGATTTCCCGCACCACCGCGGCCTCGAGCGACTCCCCCGGCTCGACGAAACCGGCCAGGGTCGAATACCGGCTGGCCGGCCATGCGCTGTTGCGGCCGAGCAGCAGGCGGTCGTCCTCGTCGATGACCGAAACGATGACGGCGGGATCGGTGCGCGGGAAATGCTGGCTTCCGTCGGCGGGACAGCGGCGCACCCAGCCGCCCTGCTCGATCTCCGTGCGGTGGCCGCAACGCGGGCAGTGGGTGTGGGTCAGGTGCCAGTTGGAAATCGCCGCGGCCTCCACAAACAGCCCGGCGTCCTGCGCAGAGAGCTCCCCCGCCACATCCCGCAGGCCCAGCCACTCGCCGTCGTACCCGGCAGCTTCTGCGCGGTCCGCCAACACCGAGAGCACAATGTCGGTCCCGACGGGCACATCCGCACCCTCCACGGCCCGGCCGAGGTAGACGGAGAGGTCGGTTGCGGTCCGTTCCCTGCTCGGAAGCAACACGATCCTTCCGCCGCGGACCAGCGTCTTGCCATCGGCGATCAGCATCACATGCGTGGTGTCGCTGCCCCAGATGCCGTCCACCAGGCCGGGGTGGCTGCGCCGCTCGCACCCGCGGTCCATGGTGGTGCGCGCCAGCATCAGCTGGCCCAGCGGCGGGAACCCTGCAGCGGCGGTGCTAAGACTCATGCTCTCTACCGTACTCACCCCGGCGCCCGGACCGTTATTCGCGCCGCCGGCGCTGTGGACTGCGCACCGGCGGTGCCCCGCCGGTGCGGCCTGCCTCACCCTTCCGGCGACTCGCCGCGGCCGTGGCCGGGCTGCCGGTACCGGTTGCACGTACGGTGGACTACGTGAGAAAGACACCTCTGGAGCTGGCGGCCATAGCCACCGCGGCCGTTCCCGGGTTGACGCCCACGGGCGTTGCCGGGCTGCCGGATGATGCGGCGGATTTCCAGTCCGCGGTACTCACCGATGCGTCCGGCAAGCGGTGGCGCGTGCGTTCTCCGAAGCACGCCGAGGCGAGCATGCGGCTCGAAACGGAACTGCTGGTGCTCCGGGCCTTCTCGCCCGCGATCCGCGCGGAGTTGCCTTTCCAGGTGCCCACGGTCGCCGGGACCGTCCAGCAGTCCGAACTGCGCACCTTCGTTTACAACCACGTGCCGGGGAGCATGCTGGCGCTGGAAGCTCTGGTCGCCGCCGGCGCCGCCGTCCCGGTATCGATCGGACGGGCGACAGCCGGCATCCACGACCTGCCCCAGCGCATGGTCGACGCCGCGGATCTGCCCAGCTACACGGCCGACCAGTTCCGCCAGCGCAAGCTCAACGAACTCGACCAGGCCGCCACCACCGGCAAGATACCGCCGGCCCTGCTGCGCCGGTGGGAGCACGCCCTGGAGGACGTGGCCCTCTGGAAGTTCAATCCGTGCGTGGTGCACGGCGACCTGCACGAAGACAACCTCCTGGTCCAAGACGGCAGCGTCAGCTCGGTGACCGGTTGGACCGACCTGCGCATTGGCGATCCCGCCGATGACTTCGCGTGGCTGGTGGCCGTGCACGAACAGTCGTTCGCCGACGTCGTGCTGGAGTCCTACCGCAAGTACCGCAAGGACCCGGTCGATCCCCACCTGATGCGCCGGGCAGCGCTGTCCGCCGAATTCGCGCTGGCCCAATGGCTGGTCCGCGGACTGGCCGCGGGCGACCAGACCATGGTTGACGAGGCGGTCGACATGCTGAACGAGCTCGAGGCCGACGTGGCCGTACACGGCGGCCAGCCCATCAGTGTCACCGCTCCCCCGCCGCCTGCCGTTCCGCCCACGGTTGCCGCTGTCCCTGCGGCTCCGGCCCGGGAACCGGCCGCCGGTTCCGAGGGCCGGAACCGTGCCGCTGAGCCGGCTGCTGCCGACCGGCCGACAGGGGACGAAGCGGCGGACGGCGAGCAGGACGGCGCCGGCAGGGCGGCTGCGGCGGGCGGGAACGGTTCGGCCGGGCAGGAGCACCGGCACGACGGACCGGCCCGCGTCCAGCTCGCCGGCCGATCCGGGAGTTCCAAGGTCACGCTGCTCCCGGTTGAGGGGCCTGACGTCGATCCAGCTTCTCCGGCACCGCCCGCGGCGGAACAGGACGCCGCGGAGCCTGCGCCGCCGGAGAACGGCCGCGCCGACGGCGCAGCGGCCGCCGGCAAGGAGGCCCCGCCGGCCAAGGAAGCCGAGCCGTCGTCCGCGGACACCACGGCACTTCCGATCATCAACCAACGGCGCTGACACTGCTGCGCGGCGCCGCTGACCGCTGACCGCTGCTGTGCGGGGCGCTGACCGCTGCCGCGCGGCGGCCCTACGCGTAGGCCCGCAGCACCGCCGCCTCCAGCTCCGCCTCGCCGGCCAGGCCGTGCGGGCGCACCAGTTTGTCCTGCCCGACGTAGTAAAAGGCGGCCTTGACGCGGTCCAATTCGATGCCGCGCAGGCGTGCCCACGCCAGCCGATAGACGGCCAGCTGCACCGACTTCACCGACAATTGCCGGCCCGTCGGCGCGGTTCCGGTCTTCCAGTCGATCAGGTCCCAGCTGCCGTCGGCGTCGCGGAACACGGCGTCGATGCGCCCGCGCACCACGACGCCGCCGACGCGGGTCTCGACGGGCACTTCGATGGCTGCCGGGACCCGGTTGGCCCATTCGGATGCCCTGAAGTTCTCGACCAGTCCGGCCAGCTCATAGGCCTCGTCGACGAAGGCGTCGGCCGCGTCCGGGTAGGCCTCGAGATCGAACATCCCCGTGGTGCCGAAGTATTCCTCGATCCAGCTGTGGAAGGCGGTACCCTTTCTGGCGGCCATGCCCGGCTTCCGGGGCACCGGGCGCCGCAGGCGCCGCGTGACTTCGTCCGGGTCGTCGGCCAGGTCCACCAGCAGCGACGCGGAGATGTGCGCCGGCAGCTCCACCTCGCCGGCGGTCGGTGCGGCATTGTGGCGTTCCAACAGCAGCCTGGCCTCATGGGCCCAGGTCGAGTCCGCGGCCGGCTGCCGGTCCTGTGCCAGCGACTCCAGCACGGCCTGCGCGGCCTGTTCCATGGCCGCCCGGCGGCCCGGACGCTGCCGCTGCGGGACACCGCTGCGGTAGACCCGCGGCCCTTCCAACGGGTCGAAGGGCCACATGGCTGTTTCCACTTCGGCCCGAAACGGATTCTCCGGCCCGAGTTCCTCGTCCGCTACCCATCGCCGCACCTGCACTGCCGTGGGTTCGTCCTGTGACATTGCGTGCAGTTCGGCCAGGAAGGCCGACACGGCCGTGGGCTTGACCTTGCTGCCGGTCCAGCCCGCGGAACTGCAGACCAGCAGGTGCTTGGCCCGGGTGTAGGCGACGTAGGCCAGCCGGCGCTCTTCGTCTTCACCGTGTGCCTGGACTTCCGACTTGTAGTCCGCTTCCGCGTTCAGCCAGGACAACTGGTCCGGCTGGTCGGTATCCCACTGGGGAAGGTCGGACCGGTCTCCGCGCAGCGGCCAGGGCAGGGCGGCGTGGCCGCTGCTCCACCGGTTGTCCGAGGAGGAGGGGAAGGCGCCGTCGTTGAGCCCGGGGACGAAGACTGCGTCCCATTCGAGCCCCTTGGAAGCGTGCACGGTCAGCAGCTGCACGGCATCGTGCCGCACGTCCACCTGCGCCATGTCCAGGCCTCCCTCTTCGGCGGCAGCCGCTTCCAGCCACGCCAAAAAGGCCAGCAGGTCCACGCGCTGCGACGTCTGCATGAACGCTGCCGCCGCGTCGTGGAAAGCATCAAGGTTGCGCCGCGCCTGGTGGATGCTCTGCCCGGGTTTGGAGGCAACCTCGATGTCCAGCAGCATGGTGCGTTCCACCTCGCCCAGCAACAGCGTCAGGTCGTCGCCGACGAAGCTGCGCAGGTAGCGGACCTCTTCCGCGAGGCGCCCCAGACGCTCCAGCGCGACGGGTGTCAGCGACCGCCCGTGGCGCGAGGTCCAGCCCGGCTTGGGCAGCCGGTCCAGCGCCTCGACCAGGGACGCGGCCTCGGCCAGGTCCTGTTCGACGACGGCCTCCCCCGCGGCCTCGTCCCGGTCCAGCTCGGCGGCCTCGCCTGCCGTTGCCGCGCGGCGCCTGCTTTCCAGGAACCGGGACCAATCGGCCAGGGCCATCAGGTCCGCCGGTCCGATCCGCCAGCGTGCCCCCGCCAGCAGCCGCATCAGCGCGTCGGACCGTCCCGGATCAGCCAGGACGCGCAGGGTCGCCACGAGGTCCACGATCTCCGGCTGTGCCAGCAGCCCGGCCAGCCCGATGATTTCGTAGGGAATGCCCCGCTCTTCGAGTACCTTGGCGATGCCCGGGATCTGTGCCCGCCGCCGGCACAGCACGGCGGTGCTGACGGGTTCGGCACGGCCGGTTTCAGGGTCCCGGGCGAAAACCGTCTTCCGTGCCCGTTCGATCGCGTCGGCGAGGGCGAGGGTCTCCTCCGCCTCGGTCGCGTAGCGCCCCAGTGCCACCGTTCCTTCCGTGGCTCCCGGCCGTGGGCGCAGCGGCGGAACGCTGATCCGGCCGGGGCGCGGACGGTTCGGGTCTTCCCGGTTCAGCGGTGCCGAGATCCGGTTGGCCATCCGCAGGATGTTGATGCTGTTGCGCCAGGCCACCGTGAGGAAACCGGCCGGAGCCGGGGCCCGCCGGCCGTCGTCGCCCACCAGGGGAAAGTGCTCCTGGAAAGCGAAGAGCTGGCCGGCGGAGGCACCGCGGAAGCCGTAGATGGACTGGTTCGGGTCGCCCACTGCGGTGACGGCATGCCCGTCGCCGAACAGTTCGGAGAACAGCACCATTTGGGCGTGGGAGGTGTCCTGGAATTCGTCCAGCAACACGACTTTGTAGCGGCTGCGTTCCAGCTGGCGGGCCTGCGGCACTTCACGGGCGATGCGGGCCGCGAGGGAGACCAGGTCACCGAAATCCAGCACCCCCCGTTCCCGCTTTGCCCGGTTGTAGCCGGCCGCCAGGTTGGCCACGGTGATCCGGGTCCGCAGCCGGTCCAGCAATTTCCGCACCTCCGCCTTGGCCTGCTTGGTGCTGCCGTCGATGTAGGGAAGGGCGGCGATCCGCTCCACCTCCTCCGCGAGGTAGCCGGCAGCCTGGTCCGGGGTGACCAGATGCTCCGAGCATTCCCCGGCGAACTGCATCACGGCGTTGACCAGGGTCGATTTGCCGGCCACCAGGTGCTCGATGGGGCCGTCGTACGCCTCCACGCAGTGGCTGGCCAGCTGCCAGGACTGCGCGGTGCCCAGCAGCACCACGTCGCGTTCAATTCCCAGGCGCAGCCCGTAGTCGCTGACCAAACCATTGGCGTACGAGTGGTACGTCGAGACCTTCGGTTCCACCAGTCCGGCAGCATCGTCGGCCTCCTGCGGCAGCAGGCCCTTGCGGTCCAGCTTGGCCAGCTGCGCGCGGATCCGGGCTGCCAGCTCGCCTGCGGCCTTGCGGGTGAAAGTGACGCCGAGGATTTCATCCGGGCGGACAAAGCCATTGGCCACGAGCCAGACCACGCGGTCGGCCATTGTCGCCGTCTTGCCGGAACCCGCGCCGGCGATGACCAGCATCGGCTGCAGCGGGGAGCTGATGATGGCCGACTGTTCGGCTGTCGGCAGGTGCTGGCCCAGCAGTCCGGCAAGCTCTTCCGGGCTGTAGGTTGTGGTGACCGTTCCTATGCTCATTCGGTGACCTGCCTTCCTTCTGCGCACAGGGGACAAATTTCCGGTGCACGGCAGCCGTGACCGCCGTTGCCGGACCGCTGCGGATCGTGCCGGGCCTCGAATTCGGAAGCGGCCATGAGCGCCGCGGCCTCGTGGATCATCGCTGTGGCCCAGTCTTCGCCGTCGGCCAGGCTCTCCTGCTGCTGGACTTTGACCGATTTCAGGTCCTGTCCCAGTTGGACCAGGGAAGCGCCGCCCGGGGCTGACGCATGTTCGGGGAATCCTCCGGCCTGGACCGCCGCCTGGTAGCTGCCCAGCTGCGGGTGCCGCTCCAGTTCTGCCTTGGTCGGGGCAGCGCGTCCCGTTTTCAGGTCCACGATGTGGAGCCGCCCGTCGGCGTCCAGTTCCAACCGGTCCACCTGTCCACGCAGCCTGGCCACGCGTTCCGGACCCGGCAGGTCAACCGAGAAGTCCTGTTCCACGCCGACCAGGCTCCGGCCCTCCGCACGCATCTGGATCACATACTGGGCCAGTCTCCGGACCATTCCTTCGGCACGGTTGAAGTCAAGCCGTCCCTCCCAGTTCTCCTTCATCCCCAACTGCGGCCAGCGCCGGACCAGTTCGGCCACGTATTCCGTTCCCGTGCCCGCGGGGATGTCTTGCGCAATTCCGTGGACCAGGGTACCCAGGCTGCGGGCGAAGTCGGTGGCCGCTTCGCCCCCTGCCGCTTGGATGAACCAGTCGAGCGGGGATTTCTGGACGGCTTCCACCTTTGAGGGGGAAACCGGGACGGGTTCCCCCTCCGGAACGACCGGTGCCGTGCTGCTCAGCGGCAGCAGTCCCCACCAGTCGCGCGGGTGAGCGCCGGGCACCGGCACCGGGCTGGCCGCCAGCATGGCGAGCACGGCGGCCGCATCCGCCGCCTCTTCCGGACGGGTCGAGGCTTGCTGGGCGGCCTGCCGGAGTTCCGCTGCCAAGGCACGCACGGTTCGCGGGCGGAGGACTTCGGTCGCCGGACGGGGGGTTTCCGGATCCAGCCAGGGCTCAACCAGATCGAGGAACTGGGACGGCTGGGCGTCTTCGGACTGCACCGCCGTGCAGATCAGCCGGCGTTCGGCGCGCGAAATGGCCGTGGAGAAACTGCGCAATTCGTCGTACCGGATTTCCCGCAGCCGGGTCACCGCGTCGATCCGCCGGGCCTCCTCGACGCCGCGCTCCAAAACCTCCACGAACTCCGTGCTGCCCAGCAGTTCGCCACGCAGCCTGGTGTTCGGCCACACCCCCTCCTGGACGCCCGCCACGATGACCAGCGGCCAGCCCCGGCCCGCCGCCGAGGCGGGCGTGAGCAGTTCCACGGCTTCCCGCACCTGGGCGCGCGGCGCGAGGTTGTCCATCGGCAGTTCCTGGTTCAACAGGTATTCCAGGAACTGCCGCGGGCTCGAGCCGGGGAGTTGGTCCACATACCGCTCGGCGGTCTGGAACAGCGCCATCATGGCGTCGAGGTCCCGGTCGGCCCGCACGCCGACCGGGCCGCCTTGCAGTGCCTGTGCCGCCCAGCGATCGGAGAGCCCGGTGGCGGACCACAGTGCCCACAGCACCGTCTCGGCGTTGGCCCCCGGCTCGGCCGCCGCGTCCCGACCGGCCTTGAGCATCCGCGCGATCCTCCTGGCGGATCCGCCTTCCCTTCCGAGCGTGCCGAGGAACACGGGGTCGCCGATCGCTTCCACGAGCAGGGAATCGCTGGACCGGCCCCCGCCGCCGAGCAGCTCTTCGCGCCTCAGTGCCTGGCGCAGGCGGCGCAGGTCGATCGCCGTCGCGCCGCCGATCCTGGAGGTCAGGAGGGCGACGGCAGCGTCGGGGGTGAGTAGTTCCGGCTCCAGGGCCACGGCCAACGCGTCCAGCAGCGGCCGGACCGCGGCCTCGTCGCGCACCGCGCTTTCGGCAACCGGGACCTTGACCGCGATGTCCTGGCCGGTGAGGTAGCGGGCGAGGGCCGAGAGCTGGCCGCCGGTGCGGACGATCACGGCCATCTCGCTGAGCCGGTAGCCCTCGAACAGCCTGGCTTCCAGGATCCGCTGCGCCACATAGCGGTGCTCGTGGACCGGCGACGCGACCACGTGCGAACTGGCGGCGGGCGCGTCGTTCCGGTCCGCGCCGCCGTGGGCGGGCGCGGTTCCGCTCCCGGTTTCTGCTTCCGCACCGGGATGGACGAGGTCGCGGGCGCGGTGCGCCCCGGCGACCTGCGAGATCCGGGCGGCAGCTGACTGCCAGGCGGTTGCGACTCCGGGAGCCATCCGGTGCGAACTGGTGAGGACCAGCGTGTGCAGCGGCCTGTCCGGTGTGCCAACCAGCCCGGGCAACTTGCCGAGGACATCCGGACGGGCGCCGCGGAACCCTTGGACGACGGTGTCCGGCGAGGCCGCGAAGACGGCATCCTGTCCCTCCGCAAGCAAGGCCAGGAGCTCGAAGACCGCGGGGTTGGCTTCCTGGAGGTCGTCCGCCAGGATCAGCCGGAGGCGGCTGCGCTCCCGCTCCAGCAGGCCGGGATGCTCCAGCAGCAGCTGGCGTGCCGAAGTGATGATTCCGGCCGGGTCGAAGGCCTCGGGCATCCGGAGGTCGATCACGTCACGGTACTCGCGATACAGCCGGGCCGCCGCCATCCAGTCCGCCCGGCCATACTCTGCGCCCAACTGTTCCAGTTGCCCTGCGGTGCTGCCGTACTCGGTCAGCCGGTCGAAGAGCTGGCGGACCTCCTGCCGGAAGCCGCGGGTCGCCAGAGCCTGCTGCAGGTCTTCCGGCCAGCCGGCCCCCGGACCGTAGCCGGCACGATGGCCGGCCAGCAGTTCGGCGATGATCTGGTCCTGCTCGGGTCCGGACAGCAGCCGGGGCGCGCGCTCCACCAGCGGCAGCAGTCCTTCCACCCGTGCCCGTCGGATCAGGTCGAAGGCATAGGCCGACCAGGTCCTGGTCGGGGTGGTGCCCAGGCTGCGGTTGAGGCGCCCGGTCAGCGCGTCGCGCAGGCGCGCGGCCGCCAGCCGGTTCGGGGCCAGGAACAGCAGGTTCGCCGGGTCAAGTCCGGTTTCCTCCACGCGGCGCACCGCGAGTTCCACCAGAGCGGTCGATTTTCCCGTACCCGGGCCGCCGAGGACCAGCACCGGACCGCAGCCGGCGGGCAGGTCGATGACCTGCGCCTGGTCCGGACTCGGAAGCGGGGCACCGGCGGATCCGGTTTCGGGCCGGACCAGTTGCAGCCCGGCCGACGGCTTGGTCTCGATCATGGCCCCATCCCATCAGCCGGTTCGGACACTTTGCGCCGGAGCTCCTCGATCGCTGCGTATTCTTCAGGCCCGGGCACCCAACGGGCTTCCGCCATGCGCACCCTGGCCGGCCACGCCGCCGGCTCCGCCAGGGGCGTGCCTTCCCGGCGGTAGTGCGCCACAGCCTGTTCCATCAGCTCACCGGGCAGGGAACCGTTGGCACGAATAACGCGCCACCACGGAACCGCCGCGCCGTGCAGGGACAGGATCCTGCCGACCAGCCGGGCGCCTCCGGCGTCGAGCAGCTCGGCGACATCGCCATAGGAGAGCACCCGGCCCCGCGGAATGATCGCGGCAAGGTCGAGGACCGCCTCTACAATCGCCTCGCGCATTACACCAGTGTAATTTAGCGGCCCCGCGAGGCCTGCACCGGCGGGCTGCGGGAGCCGCTTCCACACACCGCGCGGCGCCTCCCCGGGATTGTCCGATCCGCCGGATAGCGTTGCGGACATGAACAGCTGGCATACCGGTCCCCGCGCCGCCTTCGATCTCGAAACCACGGGCCGTGATCCCCACACCGCGCGGATCGTGACGGCGTCCATCGTCCTGGTCGACGCGGCGGGACAGCCGCTGCAGGAGCGGGAGTGGCTGGTGGACCCCGGAGTGGAGATCCCTGCGGAAGCCGCCGCAATCCACGGGGTCAGCACCGAACGGGCCCGCAGCGAGGGCCTGCCCGCGGCAATTGCCACCGCCGGTATCGCCGAGGCACTGACCGGCTACTTCGACGCGGGCATCCCGGTCATGGCCTTCAACGCCGCCTACGATTTCACCGTGCTGGCACGCGAATGCTCACGGTACGGCCTGCGGGCCCCGGCGGCGGCTCCGGTGATCGATCCGTATGTCCTGGACAAGCAGGTGGACCGCTACCGGCGGGGGAAGCGCACCTTGGGGGCGCTGTGCGAACTTTACGGCGTCCGTCTCGACGCGGCGCACACGTCGGCGGCGGACGCCCTGGCCACCATCGGCGTCGCGGATGCCCTCGCCCGCCGCTACGCCGGATTGTGCATCGGCGCGGCCGAGCTGCATGCCCTGCAGGTCGACTGGTGCGCACAGCAGGCGGCAAATTTCGAGGCCTGGCTGCGGCGCAAGGATCCGGAAGCCGTCGTGGACGGGGTCTGGCCGGTGCGCCTGATGCCCGCCGCTGTCTGACCCTGCCCCGGCCGGCACGAGCGCACGCGCCCGGCCCCTGAGTCAGCGCGGCGCTGTCAACTTCGCGTCGCCGTATGACGCAACGTCCCGTCGAATTCTGGCGTGTTGTCGCGGCTGTCATAATTAATCCTTGATGGCGGCACATGCTATGGCGGCTGTCGACGCTTCAGACATCGATTCCCCGAGGTTCCATGATCACCGTTACCGACCTGCGCAAGGTCTACCGCCAAGGCGGCCGCGAAGTGGTGGCCCTGGACGGCGTCAGCCTGTCCGTCCCCAAGGGCACCGTCCACGGCATCGTCGGCCATTCCGGTGCCGGCAAATCCACGTTGGTGCGTTGCCTGACCCTCCTGGACAGCCCGACGTCCGGATCGGTATCGATCAACGGGGCCGAGCTCAGTGCCGCCCGCGACGCCGACCTGAGGTCGGCCCGGCGCCGCATCGGGATGATCTTCCAGCACGCCAACCTGATGGACTCCCGCACCACCGCCCAGAATGTGGCGCATCCCCTGGAGATCGTCAAGACGCCCAAGGCGTCCATCCGCGCCAAGGTTTCGGAGCTGATCAGGCTCGTCGGCCTGGAGGGGTTTGAGGACGCCTACCCGTCCCAGCTCTCCGGCGGCCAGCGGCAGCGGGTCGGCATCGCCCGCGCCTTGGCTTCGGACCCGGACGTGCTGCTCTGCGACGAGCCCACGTCGGCCCTGGACCCGAAGACCACCGACGAAATCCTGACCCTGATCCGTGACCTGACCGAGCGGCTCCAACTGACCGTGCTGGTGATCACGCACGAGATGCAGGTCATCAAGCGCATCTGTGATTCGGTGTCGCTGCTGGAGGCCGGCCGGATCGTCGAACACGGCCCGTTGCGCGAGGTCGCCGCCGACCTGGGCGGCCGCCTCTCGAGCACGCTGCTGCCGCTGCCTTCGGCCGAGGCGACCGGCGGGGGCACGATGCTGGAAATCCTCTATTCCGGCGAACGCGCGTCGGAGCCCGTGCTGACCGGGGCTGCCCGGGCCTTCGGCCTGGACCTGAACGTCCTGGCCGGCAGCGTGGAGTCGCTGGCCGGCACCCAGTTCGGCCACCTGCGCATCGAACTGCCGGCCGGGGCGGACACGGCTGCCCTCACCGAGCACCTGGTCGGCCAGGGCGTTGCCGTCCGCGTCCTGCAGGAGGAAGCGGCATGAACTTCATCGACGAACTGACCACCAACCCGGGCATCACCAATGCCCTGCCGGAAGCGATCGGCGAAACGTTGCTGATGGTCGGGGTCTCGGGGGCTTTCACCCTGCTGATCGGCCTGCCGCTGGGCATCTTCCTCTACACCAGTGCGCCCGCCGGGCTGCGGCCCATGCCCGTGACGAACCGGATCGTGTCGGACATCATCGTGAACATCACCCGGTCCATTCCGTTCGCCATCCTGATGATCTCGCTGATCCCGCTGGCCCGGGTCATCACCGGTACCTCGATCGGTGCCCTGGCCGCCTGCGTCTCGCTGACCATCGGCACGGTGCCGTTCTTCGCCCGCCTGGTGGAAACCGCGCTGCGGGATGTGAGCTCCGGCAAAATCGACGCGGCCCTCGTCATGGGTTCCACCCGCCTGCAGGTCGTGGTCAAGGTCCTCGTTCCCGAGGCTTTGCCCGGGCTGGTTGCCGCCTTGACGACGACGTTGGTCACGCTCGTGGGATACTCCGCCATGGCGGGCCTCACCGGCGGCGGCGGCCTCGGCCAGCTCGCCTACAACTACGGCTTCCAGCGGTTCGACACCACCGTCATGGTGGTCACCATCGTGATCATGGTGGTCCTTGTCCAACTCATCCAATGGATCGGCGACGCCGTGGCCCGGCGGGTGGACCACCGCAGCGCTTCCACCGCAGGCTCGAAGCGCCGGCGGCATGAGCCGGCAACCGCCGTCTGAGCGCAACGTCCGCGACCGTGTCGGGACACCGCCGTCCCGCCCCCACGCTTCCCGCCCGCCTCACCGGCAGCGGAAGAATGCAGCCAGTAGCCGCTAGCTGCACCACATCCGGGACGAACCGACTTCGGCCGGCCCGGTCATTCGAAAGGAACGCACGCAGATGCGTAAAGCACTAACGCTCATTGGTACCGGCCTGGCTGCGGCCTTGGCGCTGACGGCTTGCGGTGGATCCGAATCCACCCCCAGCGCCGAGACCACGCTGGATCCGGCCAATCCCGTCACCGTCACGGTCGGTGCCACTCCCGTGCCGCAGGGCCGGATCCTGGAATTCGTTGATGAGAACCTGGCCCAGGAAGCCGGGATCGATCTGGAGATCAAGGAATTCACCGATTACCAGACCCCGAACATCGCCCTGAGCGACGGCTCGCTGGATGCCAACTACTTCCAGCATCTGGCCTTCTTTGAGCAGCAGGTGGCTGACAAGGGCTACGACTTCGAACATGGCGAAGGCATCCACATCGAGCCGTACGCCGGGTTCTCGTCGAAGCACCAGAGCGTCGAGGACCTTGGCGAGGGCGCAACCATTGCGATCACCAACGACCCGGGGAACCAGCCGCGCGCACTCAAGATGCTCGAAACGGCCGGGCTGCTGACCGGGATCGAGGAC
Organism: Arthrobacter sp. Y3223166; assembly: GCF_059090935.1. Classification (NCBI taxonomy): domain Bacteria; kingdom Bacillati; phylum Actinomycetota; class Actinomycetes; order Micrococcales; family Micrococcaceae; genus Arthrobacter; species Arthrobacter sp. Y3223166. The sequence continues at coordinate 45,340 of NZ_JBNHGE010000025.1, forward strand.
GATTCGGCGGCGCTGACGCTGACCGCGGAGCAGAACCCCAAGGGCCTGAAATTCGAGGAGAACCAGCCTGAAATCCTGGTCCAGTTGATCGAGGATCCGAAGATCGACCTGGCCATCATCAATGGCAACTTCATCCTGGATGCGGGGCTGAACACCGACGATGCAGTGGTCGTCGAGTCCTCGGAGAACAACCCGTATGCCAACTTCCTGGTCTGGAACGCCGGTGACGATAATCCTGCCGTGGCGAAGCTCGAAGAGCTGCTCCACTCGCCGGACGTGAAGAAGTTCATCGAGGAAACGTGGCCCAACGGCGACGTCTTCCCCGCTTTCTAGTCAGTCCCGAACCGCTGGCGTGAGCGGCAACGGCCGACGCCAGAAAGGTCCCCGGAAGCTTGGGCTTCCGGGGACCTTCTGTGTCCGGCCGATATCTGGCCGGCGGCGTGCCTGGTCAGCGGCCTCGCCGGACCGGCGCGGGTTCCTCCGCGGAGCTCCTTCCCGACATCACCTGGATCACCACCCAGCCCACGGCGGTGACCGGAACGGCCAGGACGGCGCCGATGATGCCGCCCAGGATGGTTCCCGCGGTCAGGGCCAACAGGATCACCAGCGAGTGCAGGCTCACCGAGCGGCCCATCACCACCGGCTGCAGGAAGTTGCCCTCCAGCTGCTGCACGATGATCACGACGGCGACCACTACCAGCGCGGCCACCGGCCCGTTGGCCACCAGCGCCACCAGGGTCGCCAGCACGCCGGCGACGGTGGCTCCGACGATCGGGATGAAGCCGCCGATGAAAATCAGTACCGAGAGCGGCAGCGCCAGCGGTACCTGCAGGATGAACAGGGCGAGTCCGATGAAGAAGGCGTCGACGGCCGCGACGGTGGCGGTGCCCCGCACGTAGCTGCCCAGCACGTCCATGGCGCGCGACCCGGCCAGCTCAAGCTGCGGCCGCTTGGCCGCCGGGAACCAGCTGAGCAGGAAACGCCAGATGCGCGGCCCGTCCTTGAGGAAGAAGAAGAGGATCACGGCCATCAGGACGGCCCCGGTGACGACTTCGGCCGCCGTCGACAATCCGCTCAGCGCGCTGCGTCCCACCGTGGCGCTGGTCAGGAAGTCGACCACCCCGGCGAGCGCCTCGTCGATCTGCTGCTGGCTGACCGGCAGCGGGAAGGTGGCCAGGAACTCCTGCAGCTGCATCCAGCCCTCGCGGGCGGAGCTGACCAGCTCGTCCGCTTCGCTGCGGACCGCGAAGACGATCCCGGTGATCACGCCGCCGAGCACCACGAGGATCCCGAGGAACGCCGTCGCCGTGGCCAGCGCCGCGGACCAGCCCCAGCCGCGCAGCAGCCGCACCACCGGGCCCACGGCCGCCGCCAGGATCAGGGCGATCAGGACGGGAATGACGAGGAGCCGCAGCTGCAACAGTCCGTAGATCACCACGCCGGCCAGCAGCAGCGTGAGCAGCAGCTGTGCGGAACGGGTGGCCGTCCGTCCGAGTCCGTCGGACCAGATCGCGCGGGGCGGCATGGGCGCCGGGGCCGGATCCAGCCGTGACTGCACCGGCGCGGGGGCGGGCTCGGTCCCGGACCGCACCGGCGGCGGCCCGGCCTCCGCCAGGGGCGTC